>JAIERC010000179.1 GCA_019747165.1 Sphingomonas sp.
CATATCTGCTGCGCCATTTGTAAAACGTCGCGTCGCTGATCCCGTGCTTGCGGCACAGCTCCGTCGCCGTCAGCCCAGCTGCATGCTCCTTCAAAATCCCGATGATCTGCTCATCGCTAAACCTCGATCGCTTCATTGCCCGTCTCCCTCTTGAGGAACAGGCTAACCTCAATCCGAGGACTTTTCAGGGGAGCAGGTCATCCTCCGTCGCGCCAAGCCGGACCGGCGCTCCCTATCGATTGGACTGCCTCCCCTCTCCGCTTTTGGCTTCGCTTATTCGGTTCGGTGGCGACATGAATGGGTTGATCTGCTAGCGCCCGGACCATGGATACGCTCGATATCGCTTTCGCTGAAGCCCGTCGCTATCTGGCGTCGCTTGATACCCGCCCCGTGGCATCGCGCGGCACGCCAGCGGCGATCAGGTCGCCGCTGCCGGTACAGTTCCCCTTGCGTGGAATACCCGCAGCCGACGTGGTTCGCGCGATTGCGGCAGCGGCAGAGCCGGGATTGACGGCGAATGCCGGTGGCCGTTTTTTCGCCTGGGTCAAGGGCGGCGCGCTGCCGGCGGCGCTGGCGACTGACATCATGTGCTCAGCCTGGGACCAGAATGTTGTACTGGCATCGACCAGTCCCGCCGGTGCCGTGCTTGAAGAAGTGGCCGGGCAGTTTCTGTTGGAGGCGCTGCGGTTGCCGGTCGATTCAAGCTATGCCTTTGTCACCGGATGCCAGATGGCGCACACCACCGCGCTGGCGGCGGCGCGCCACGCGGTGTTGGCGCGGGCGGGGTGGGATGTCGAAGCGCAGGGCTTGCAAGGGGCACCTATCATCCGTGTGCTCGCCAATGCCCATCATCATTCGTCGGTGACGCGCGCATTGCGCCTGCTTGGGCTGGGCAGCGATTGCATTGTGCCGCTGGGCGGCGATTTGCCCGGCAGGGTATCAGCAGACGTGCTCAGCGCCGCGCTGGCCGATGCCCCGAATGCGCCGACGATCGTTATCCTGAATGCCGGCGATCTCAACATCGGCGCCTGCGATGATTTCGCGACGTTATGCCCGATCGCGCACGCCGCCGGTGCCTGGGTTCATGTCGATGGAGCCTTTGGGCTTTGGGCCAATGCCAGTCCGCGACTCGCCTCGCTCGTTGCTGGGGTCGAGCTGGCCGATAGCTGGGCGACCGATGGCCATAAATGGCTGAACACTCCCTATGATTGCGGCATGGCGATCACGCGCGACCCTGTTGCGCACAGCGCCGCGATGCGCATGACGGCAGCGTATCTGACGACCGGTGGTGCGGTGCGCGACCCGATGGATTTTACGCCCGAATGGTCGCGCCGCGCCCGGGCGCTGCCAGCGCTGGCGGCCCTGATGGAGCTCGGCCGCGACGGGCTCGCCGCGATGATCGAGCGCTGCTGCGACCATGCCGCCGCGATTTACGATGGGATTATTGGATTTGAGGGCGCAACCGGCATCGCCCGGCCGACCATGAACCAGGGCCTGATC
>JAIERC010000521.1 GCA_019747165.1 Sphingomonas sp.
GGAGCCGGGCTGCTGCTGTCAACGATCGACCCGCAATATCTGATCTGGGCCATCGTGGCGGTGGCTTTCCTGAGTGCATTCGTCAGCCTCGGTCTCGCGCCGCTGGATGCACCTGCCAGCGCGGCTCCTCCTGCACGTGCCAGCCGCTTGCTACGAAGGCCGCTGTTTCTCTCGATCATCGGTGCTTCGGCGCTGATCCAGGCCAGCCACGCGGCCTATTACGGTTTCTCTGCAATCACCTGGCAGAATGCCAGCCTTGGCGGCATCACCATTGCGGCGCTGTGGTCGCTCGGCGTGATCGCCGAGATCGTGATCTTCGCGATCTCGCCGCGCTTCACCCTGTCGCCGGCGGTCCTTGTCATGATCGGCGCGGCGAGCGGCGTGTTGCGCTGGGTGATTACCGCACAGGAGCCTCGGATCGAGGTTCTTGCCGTCGCTCAGCTCATGCACGGACTGACCTTCGGTATCACGCAGGTCGGTACTGTGGCGTTGCTGGTTCGCAACGTGCCGCATCAGCTCCTCGCCAGCGCGCAGGGCTATTTGTCCGCCCTGACAGGCATCAGCTTTAGTGTGGCCATGGTGTGCTCTGGACTGATCTACGCCCGGGTCGGCGAGGGCGTCTATTATGCGATGGCTGCGATAGCGCTTGCAGGCGGTATCGTGATGACCCTCGCGCGCAAGCGCCTCGACGCCCATCGCGCGGTGATGGACTGACTAACCCCAGAGGCTGGCATCAGGCGGATACACCGTGCTGCCATCATAGCGCAGGCCGTTGTCGCGGTCCTCAGCCAGCAGCAACGGGCCGTCGAGATCGACCACGCGCGCGCCCTGCGCGATCATCATCGCGGGGGCCATCGCCAGCGATGTGGCGACCATGCAGCCGACCATTAAGTCAAACCCGAGCGCTCGGGCGGCTTCGGCCATCGCCAGCGCCTCAGTGAGACCGCCCGTCTTGTCGAGCTTGATATTGATGGCGTCGTAGCGATCGCGCAGGCCTTCGAGCGACGCGCGGTCATGCACGCTTTCATCGGCGCAGACGGCCACGGGCCGCTTGATGCGCGCCAGAGCCTGATCCTGACCGGCGGGCAGGGGCTGCTCGATCATGGTCACCCCGGCATCGGCGCAGGCCGCCAGATGCCGTTCCAGATCAGCCTCGGTCCAGGCCTCGTTGGCATCGACAATCAGCTCGCTGGCCGGGGCGGCCTTGCGGACGGCCGCGATTCGGGCCTCGTCGCCGTCGCCGCCGAGCTTGATCTTGAGCAGCGGACGATGGGCGGCCTGCGCGGTCGCCTCCGCCATGGTCTGCGGCGTGCCCAGCGAGATCGTATAGGCGGTGGTCAGCGGGCGCGGCTCGGGGCGTCCGAGGAGTTCCCAGATACGCTTTTTTGCCACCCTGGCGTCCAGATCCCACAGCGCGCAATCGAGCGCGTTACGGGCCGCTCCAGGGCGCATCTGCGATTGCAGCGCCTGCCGGTCCAAACCGCCGTGCAACGCGTCCTGCAGGCTAAGAATGGCC
>JAIERC010000195.1 GCA_019747165.1 Sphingomonas sp.
GCGCCTGGCGGATCGAATGATAACCGGAGTTATTGTAGAGGAAAATCTTCGCCGGAATATTCTGGCCAATGATCGTTTGCAGTTCCTGCAAATTCTGCATGATCGATCCATCCCCCACCATGCAAATGATCCGCTCGGCACCTTCCGGCATCGCGTGCCATGCACCGATTGTCGCCGGCAGATCATAGCCCATCGATGCAGCGCCCGAATTGGAATAAATCCGCTGGCCGGGTTTTAATTTGGCGGCCTGCACCGTCACAACGGCCGCCGTTGCATCAGCCATGACGATCACTTCATTGTCCTGGAGATGCTTGAACAGGACCTCGGTAAAGCAATAGGGATTGATGACGCCTTTGGTTTCCCAATATTCGGGAAGCACCGGGTTATAGCGATGGCGGCGCGCCATTGCCCAATCGAGATACTCTTTGTGGGCGGCCGGCACCTCATATCCCTCAAGCTCTTCGAGCAGAATGGGCAGGAAGGTGGAGAGATCCGCATGAATCGGCATATCAATCGAAAGCGTTGGCTTGGCGATCTCGGCTGCGTCGATATCAACCATGATCTTCTTTGCAGCCCGCGCGAATGCAGAGAAGTTGTAGCTGATCTGGCGGATATTGAGTCGGCAGCCGAGCACGAGCAGCAGATCCGAATTCTGCACCGCAAAGTTACCCGCACGATCGCCAACCGTGCCCGGTCGACCAACATAGCAGGGATTGGTATCATCAACGACGTCCTGGGCATTCCAGCCCGGCGCAATCGGGATGCCAAGCTTTTCAGCGATCTTCAGGAAAACATCGTGTGATCCGCTGATCCGCACGCCTGTACCGGGCAGCAACACCGGGCGCTTCGCCTCGCGCAGCGCCGCGACAACGTCACGTGCCGCTGCGCGCAGCGGATCGCCGGTCAACCAGCCATATTCGGCCGGCAAGGCAAAGTCGCGCCCATAGCCTTCGATCCGCGGATCAAACCCGCGCAGGGTCGTCGGATCGATAGGCATCGCCTGAATATCAATCGGAATATCAATCCAGACCGGGCCAGGGCGACCGGTTGTGGCCAGCCAGAGTGCCTTTTCCATCAGATACCGAATGTCCTGTGGATCGGAAATCATTGCCGCGAACTTGGTGATCGGCTTCACAATCGCGACCGTATCGGCTTCCTGATCCCCCAATTGCCGCAGCCGAACCGGCGCATTGCCAGCCAGTGTTTCCCGCTTCACCTGGCCCGACAGCACGATCATGGCGATCGAATCCGTATAAGCGCCATGAACGCCGTTCAGCGCATTGATGCCGCCTGGCCCCGTCGTCACGTTCACCGCGGCAATTCGCCCCGACAGGCGCGTGTAGCTTTCCGCTGCCATCGCCAGCGCCTGCTCATGGTGGCAGCAAACATAGCGGAGGCCTTCGGCACGCCCCAAGGCATCATTCAGATGCATCGCGCCGCCGCCGGTCAGCATAAACACATGACGCACACCGTGATCGACCAGCAGCTGGGCGACATAATCGGACAGACGAACCTTGGTCA
>JAIERC010000078.1 GCA_019747165.1 Sphingomonas sp.
AGAAGGGAATCGCGAAATTCAGATCATCGCCCGGTGCGCTAACGCAAGTTAAACGATCATGCGTGTAAGCCGCGCCCATGAAGCGCAAAGAGTTGAAGAAAAACAAGGCGTCAGGACCACAGCGCGGCCTATGGCAGGCTCTGGCGCTCAACAGCTCCGCATCGGAAAGTGATGCCATTGATTTTGCAGCGATCGTTGCGCAGACTAGATTGGTCTGGCCGGTCGTTTTCCTGGTCCAACTCGCCGCCGTTGCTACCGTTTCCGGGTCAGTAATCCTCGCCGAACGTGTCGATCTTGTCCCAACCGTCGGGCTGGAGGGCGCGGCGGTGCTGCTGCTCGGCCTGGCCGGGCTGATCATCCTCAAATGCCCGCCGATGCGCGACTGGCGACCCCATCTGCATGTGCGCAGCGCGGTCGGCTATGGCAGCGGGCTGGCACTGGCGATGACCGCCTTGCTCTGGTCGGCAAGCGCACTGGCCACCGATCGCATGCAGCTCGCCTCGTTCATCGGGGTGCTGGGCGCCATGGGGGTGACGGCACTGGCGCTTCACCCGATGCGCGCGGCTTTGCTTGGCTTTGCGGCGACGATTGCAGGGATGATCGCTGCGCTCACCGGGCCGGGGCCGGGCACCTATATCGCCTGTGGCTGCCTGGTCGGGCTTGGCCTGGCGATGCGGCGGCTGGCATTGCTCGACGGCGAACAAGCAAGCCACCGGGTCCGCGATCACCGCGAAGGCCTGCTTGCCGCCCGCCTGGTCCATGAATTTGAAAGCCAGGGCACTGGCTGGTTCTGGCAGACCGACCGTGAAGGCCTGTTGACCTATATTTCGCCCAAGGTCGCCGAAGCACTCGCCGAACCCGATTTGCCGCCAATCGGTCGGCCGCTCAACAATGTGTTCAAGATGGACAATATCAGCCCGGGCACCGAACGAACATTGAGCTTTCACTTGTCGTCGCGGACGGGCTTTTCGGACTATCCGGTGCGCCCGGCCAGCTTAAGCACGACCGATAGCTGGTGGTCGATATCGGGCCGCCCGGTGATCGATTCGCATGGCAAGTTTCAGGGATTTATCGGCAGCGGCAGTGATCTCACCGAAAAGCGCCGGGCTGAGGCAGCGATTACCCGTTTGGCGCTGTTCGACGGGCTTACCGGCCTGGCCAATCGCCAACGGATGCGCGTGTCGCTTGATCAAACGCTCAACCAATCGAGCCACCACCAGCGGTCAACCGCGATGTTCCTGCTCGATCTTGATCGTTTCAAAGTGGTCAACGATACACTTGGCCACCAGACCGGTGACGCGCTGCTCGCCCAGGTGGCGCAGCGGCTGTTGCGCAGCATCGGCGATGCCGGGCTGGTCGGGCGGCTTGGCGGTGACGAGTTTCAGGTGGTGCTGCCCGGCGAAGACAATGTCGAAACGCTGTCCGATCTTGCACGATCAGTGATCGCCACCCTCTCGCAACCCTATTCGATTGACGGCGCGTCGATCACGATCGGCTGCTCGATCGGCGTTGCGGTCGCGCCGCGTG
>JAIERC010000396.1 GCA_019747165.1 Sphingomonas sp.
TCGTCGCATTCAGCGCCAGCAAATTCGTCTGGCCAGCAATCACCGCGATAAAATCAAGCACCGAAGCGATTTCGCTGACCAGCGCGCCCAGCGATTCGGCATGATCGCGTGCCGCGATCGTCCGCGCACGGACCGTGCCGACGCCGGCGCGCGAATCATGCGCCGCGCGGCTAATATGATCGATTGCGGTGGCCAGCGCGCTACTTGATTGAGCAATGGTCCGCACATTGGCGGCGCTTTGATCGGTCAACGATGCGGTGGCGAGCGCGTGATGTTCAGCCTCGGCCGCTTCATCGGACATGGCAGCAGCGGCTTCGCGCAAGCGCGGCCCGGCGGATTTCAACCCGGCAACGACAACGCCCGCCTCCCGCTCGAAGACGGCAAATAGCGCGTCGAGCTCGGCCGCGCGGCGCGCCTTGGCGGCATGGTCGCCGACTTCGCGCTGGTGGAGCGCCTCGGCCGCGCGGCGCGACTCCTCGCGCGATCGCCGGGCCTCGACCGATCGCTGACGGGCCAGCGACAAGGCACGGGCGATGTCGCCAATCTCATCGGCGCGATCGAGGCCCGGGATCGAAACATCCTGCCGATCTTCGGTGATCCCATGGGTCGCAAGTGCAATCTGGGCGAGCGGCTGGGCGATCCGCGCCGATACCAGCCGCATGCCCCACCAACCAACAAGGATTGCCAGCAGCGTTACAACTGACACGATCAAATAGGTCCGAAACACGCGGTACCGAACTAATCCCTGTTTCTGCGCGGCGTCATCGCGCAGCTTTTCCATCAATTCATTGGTCGATTCGGTCAGTGGATCGATCGCCGCATACAGTGGCCCGCTCACAAAAAACTCGAGCTGGTCGACATGCCCTTCTTGCAGCAACGACTGAAGCTTAGTGATCGCGCGATCGGCATTGCCCCGCGCCGCCACGATATCGGCGATATCGTGGCGGTAAGCCAGGTCCGCTGAATGCTGGCGGAATTTGGCCCAGTTGAGCTGGATCGTCGCCTGCGATGCCGACATGGCTGTCAGCGCTCCCGCTGCCGAAAGGTTGCCGCTTTCCACTTTGTGCGCGGTCGCCAGCGAATCGGCATAGCCGTCCATGACATGCTGCAATTCGGCGATTGGCTTCAGGCGGTCGTCGATCAGCTGGCGAACCGTGCCGGTCGTCATAAAGGCGCCGATAACCAGCGACAGCGCCAGGATAGCCTGAATACCCAGCATCGCGATCAATACGCGGCGCAGCACGGCACCAATCGTCGCTGCCGGCGCGTTGAGCCGGTCAATCCATAGGGTCCAATTCGATGCCATGAAGCGCGTCCATCGACTTAATTGCGGCGCTGTCATCGCGGGTAAGGCGACAATAAGTGGTTAACCCAATGTGTCAGATATATGAAAACAGACGCATTTAGGTTATTTCAGAGCCTATCAGCACGCCACCTACGCCCGGCTTGCATACACGCGACACCGATGCTAGCAGCCGCGCAACCCAGGTGAGGGCGCTTTGTCGCCCTGTTTGCGCATGGGGCCAATTTTCCTG
>JAIERC010000104.1 GCA_019747165.1 Sphingomonas sp.
ACCGGCGCGCTCATCACATCGCCCACGGCCATCTCCAAGGCGGCGCCGCGCTGCGCGGAAAGGACGCGCAGCAGGTCGCGCTCGGTGACGATACCCAGGGCACGGCCGTCATCATCCACCACCACCAGCGAACTGGCTTTGATGGCATACATGCGGTCGCAGGCTTCCCCCAGCGACATGGCGCGGGCGCCAGTGAGGACAGGAGTAGTCATCACCTCCGCCAAGCGATGGCGGTAGGCGAAACTGTCAATGCGGGCGAGAGGAGTAAAATCCGTCATGGTGGCAACACCATAACCTGCCGCCCTTAAGCAGAAAAGAGGATTGTTGCATTGCAACAGGATGCTGCCGCTTCCCGGTGTTTGTTGGGGTGCGCTGCGACATAAAATGTCAACGCAAAGTATCGGTCACGCATCTTAATTACCATCCCCCTCTTCAGCGGGGGCTCTTGCCTGGAAATAACCGGGAATAATTATCAGAAGACTTAGCCATTACGGGCCAGCCAGTACAACGAATATTTTGGATAGGGTGGCCCTATCGAAGGTACTAGTGGGGCGCGCTCCTGTCTTCGACATGCCCGGCCATTGTCGAGTACTTGACGCCGCAATTTTGCCATGGTACAGCGGAGTCCTAATGCGAAGTGGGTGTCCGGCAATCGCTTCGCACGCAAGAAAACGCCGGATTGGGGACATGTGGCATCACGGAAGAAGCTCATAAAGCTCTGAATCGCGCGCCATCCCCTAACAATAAGAAAACAAAAGGCGACGACATCTTATGGGTGTCGGCGTCGGGTCAACTCCTGGAGACCGTAGAAAAAGGAGCTTTTAATGAGGAACGACATACAGGCCCGGATCAGGGAGAATCCGAAATTTCTCGAGCTGAGGTCCAAGCGCAACGCTTTGGCTTTCGGCCTTTCGGCGATCATGCTGGTGATCTACTTCGGTTTCATCCTGATCATCGCTTTCGCCCCGCAGACGCTGGGCACGTCGCTTAGCGGCGGCATCACCACCATCGGCTTCCCGATCGGCGTGGGCGTGATCCTCAGCGCGATCGTGCTGACCGGCGTCTATGTGCGCCGTGCCAACGGTGAATTCGACGAACTGAACCGCCAGTTGATCGAGGAAAGCAAATGAAGCGACTGACCTCTTTCTCCCTGGCCACTTTCGGGGCGGGCGCCGTTGCTCTCGTGTCCAATGCGGCCTACGCGGCTGGCGATCTCGGCCAGGCTGATAAGCAGAGCACCAACACCACCGCGATCGCGATGTTCCTGATCTTCGTGTTGTTGACTCTGGGCATCACCTATTGGGCGGCCCGCCGCACCAAGACGGCCGCCGACTTCTACGCCGCCGGTGGCGGCATCACCGGCTTCCAGAACGGCCTGGCGATCGCCGGCGACTACATGTCGGCCGCGTCGTTCCTGGGCATTTCCGCCATGGTGTTCACCCGTGGCTATGACGGCCTGATCTACTCGGTGGGCTGGCTGGTCGGTTGGCCGATCATCCTGTTCCTGATCGCGGAGAAGCTGCGCAACCTCGGCAAGTAT
>JAIERC010000311.1 GCA_019747165.1 Sphingomonas sp.
CGATGCGGTAGCCATATCCTGCTTGGATTTCCACGCTTGCTTCGCCAAAAGGGCGCCGACATGGCCAAGAACCTCCACCGACTTTTCCCCGCCGCGCTGGCAATGGCCGCGTTGCTTGCCAGCGGCGGCAGCGTCGCACAGGGCGATGGCAATCTGAACCGACCGGCAGTTGACACCGGCGGCAGCTTTGAAATTGGCGGTGTGGAGGTGGATACCACCGGCAAGAACGCGTCGGCTGCTCGCGTGGCGGGCTGGCGGCTTGCCCAGCGCAAGGGGTGGCAGATGCTGTCACGCCGCATGGGGGGCGGTGGCGGCGGCCTTTCTGATTCGGCGCTTGATGCGATCGTGTCGGGCATTGTCGTGGAGAATGAACAGATCGGGCCGAATCGCTACATTGCCCGATTGGGGGTGATGTTTGATCGCAATCGCGCTGCGGCGATTCTCGGCGTGTCCGGCAAAATCCTGCGATCGCCGCCGATGCTGGTCATTCCAGTCGAATGGTCAGGCGGGGCAGGCCGCGTGTTTGAACAGCGCACCGATTGGCAAGATGCCTGGGCGGCATTTCGCACCGGCAACAGCGCAATTGATTATGTCCGCCCCAGCGGCACTGGCCCTGATTCGCTGCTGCTGAATGCTGGCCAGATTAATCGGCCGGGTAGGCTGTGGTGGCAGGCATTGCTGGCGCAATATGGTGCGTCGGATGTGTTGATTCCGATCGTTCATCTCTCGCGGCTGTATCCAGGCGGGCCAGTTGTTGGGCATTTTCAGGCGCGATTTGGCCCTGACAACCGCTTGCTGACGCAATTCTCGTTGCGCGTGGCGAGCGGGGATGCGCTGCCGGCGCTGCTGAATGCCGGCATCAAGCGTATCGATCAGGCCTATCAAGCGGCATTGGCGAACGGCATGCTCCGCGTCGACCCCGGTCTTAACGCCCGCCCGCCAGAGGCTGAAGTCGCACCGACCGAGACCGATGAGTCGCTTGCGGCTGACGCGGGCGTGCTCGAATCGGCGGGCGCGGGCAATCTCAGCGTCCAGTTCGATACGCCCAGCGCCAGCGCAGTCGAGTCGACTGAACGCACCCTGCGCGGCATTGCGGGCGTCCGCTCGGCGGTGACCACCAGCCTGGCGCTTGGCGGTATTTCTGTGATGCGGGTAGGCTATGATGGCGATGTCGCGACGCTCAAGGCCGCGCTGGAAGCGCGCGGCTTTGTCGTGACGCTCGGCAGCGGCGCGATCCGCATCCAGCGGCCGCGCGCGCCATTGCCGCCCCCTGATGTACAGCCGGAAAACGCGACCGCGGGATGAAGCAACTCGCTCTGCCGCTGCCCTATCCTGAGGAGGCCGGGGAAGCGGCGTTCTTGATCAGCAGCTCCAACAGCCGCGCGGCCCAGTCGCTCAAGCGCTGGGGGGCTTGGCCGGTCATGGCGGCGATGCTGGTCGGCCCACGAAAATCCGGGCGCAGCTTGCTCGCGCGGATTTTTGCCGCGCAAAGTGGGGGCACGATCATCGACGATGCCGAACGCGTCGATGAAGAAGTGATTTTTCATGCCT
>JAIERC010000485.1 GCA_019747165.1 Sphingomonas sp.
TCACCAGCTTTGACGGGCGTGAATTCCACACCCATCGCGCGATGGGGCATGTCGCGGGCAACTTCGATCGCGACGAGGTGATTCGCGCGCTCGCTGGCACGGTCGCATGCGGCCATGTTCGCTATTCGACTACCGGCGAGACGGCATTGCGGAACATCCAGCCGCTCTATGCCGATCTGGCGAGTGGTGGCTTCGCCATTTCGCATAACGGCAATATTTCCAACGCGATGCGGCTGCGGCGTGAACTGGTCCGACGCGGTTCGATTTTCCAATCAACCTCGGATACCGAGGTGATCATCCATCTCGTTGCGACCTCCAATTATCGCACCCTGCTCGACAAATTCATTGATGCGCTGAAGCAGGTGGAAGGGGCTTATTCGCTCATTGTGATGACGCCTGAAGGCATGATTGCCTGCCGCGATCCGCTCGGCTTCAGGCCGCTGGTGATGGGTCGATTGGGCGATGCGGTGATCTTCGCATCCGAAACCGTGGCGCTCGACGTGGTGGGCGCGACCTTTGAACGCGCGATTGATCCCGGCGAACTGGTTATCGTCCAAGGCACCGAAGTCCGCTCGATTCGGCCGTTCCCGCCTGTCGCGGCGCGGCCGTGCATCTTTGAATATGTCTATTTCTCACGCCCCGATTCGATTGCCGACGATCGCTCGGTCTATTCGGTCCGCAAGGCAATCGGCGCGCAACTGGCAATTGAAAGCCCGGTTGAGGCTGATCTGGTCATCCCCGTGCCCGATTCGGGGACACCGGCGGCAATCGGTTATGCCCAGCAATCAGGCATTCCGTTCGAACTCGGCATTATCCGGTCGCATTATGTCGGCCGCACCTTTATCCAACCCGGCGACAAGGTCCGCCACCTTGGCGTCAAGCTGAAGCATAACGCCAATCGCGCGCTGATTCGCGGCAAGAAAATCGTCCTCATCGACGATTCGATCGTGCGTGGCACCACCAGCCTGAAGATCGTGCAAATGATGCGTGAAGCCGGTGCTGCCGAGGTCCATATGCGCATCGCCAGCCCGCCAACCCGGCATAGCTGCTTCTATGGCGTCGATACGCCCGAACGAGCAAAGCTACTGGCGGCGCAGCTCGATGTTGGTGGGATGACCGATTTCATTCATGCGGACAGTCTGGCCTTTGTCTCGATCGACGGCCTGTACAAGGCACTCGGCCAGCCCAAGCGATCCGACACGCGCCCCAGCCATTGTGACGCCTGTTTCACCGGCGATTACCCGACGACATTGACCGACCAGGACGAATGCGAGACGGTCGATCAATTCGCGATGCTGGCCGAGCGGGTAATCTAACCGCTCTCCTTCGCCCGCCCGTCTATCCTTATCCCGCCCCAACGCTTTAACGAGGGTGACTGGAGTATTGCCGTGACCGACAAGCCCCTCGCCTCCCGAACCGCCCTCGTCACTGGGGCGAGCCGCGGCATTGGTGCCGCAACCGCCAAGGCGCTGGCGGCAGCGGGCGCGCATGTCGTGCTCACCGCGCGCACCACCGGTGGGCTCGAAGAGGTAGAGGAAGCCATTTATGCCAGCGGCG
>JAIERC010000038.1 GCA_019747165.1 Sphingomonas sp.
CAGCACCTGGCGTTGGGCTGGGCCACCGGCGGCTGTCGATCATCGATCTGGGCGGCGGCGCGCAGCCAATGGCGAGCGCTGATGGCGCGTTGACGGTTAGCTACAACGGCGAAATCTATAACTTCCAGGCAGTGCGCGCCGAGTTGGAGGCAAAGGGCGCACGCTTCCGCACCAACAGCGATACCGAAGTGCTGCTGCACGGCTGGGCAGCATGGGGCCCGGCGATGCTTGATCGGCTGAACGGCATGTTTGCCTTCGCCCTGCACGATGCGCGGACGCAGAGCCTGTTTCTGGCGCGCGACCGTTTGGGGGTGAAGCCGCTCCATTATGTCATGCTTTCCGACGGCGGACTAGCGTTTGCCTCCGAATTAAAAGGCTTGCTCGCACACCCCCTGGTGCGGCGCGCGCCTGATATCCGCGCCGTCGAGGATTATCTGGCGTTCGGCTATGTGCCCGATGACACGTGCCTGGTGGCGGGCGTGCAGAAACTGGCGGCCGGCCACAGCCTGTTGATTGAACGCGGCAAACCAATGCCCGCGCCGGTGCAATGGTGGGACATTGATTTCAGCCGTCGTGCGACCGGTTCTGTCGCGTCGTTGAGCGAGGAATTGATCGCGTTGATGCGCGCGGGCGTGGAATCGCGGATGCTTGCCGATGTGCCGCTGGGCGCGTTTCTTTCCGGCGGTGTCGATAGCTCGGCGGTGGTTGCGCTGATGGCGGCGGCGTCAAAGCGCGCCGTGAAGACCTGTACCATTGGTTTCGACGCAGCGGATTATGACGAACGCCGCTATGCCAATCAGATCGCGACCCTGTTTGCAGCCGACCACCGGGAGAAAATCGTCGCTGCTGATGACTTCGCCCTGATCGACACTTTGGTTGCGGCGTTTGACGAGCCCTTTGCTGATGCCTCAGCGCTGGCCACCTATCGGGTGTGCGAATTGGCGCGTGAAACGGTGACGGTCGCGCTGTCGGGGGATGGCGCGGATGAGGCGCTTGCAGGTTATCGTCGCTATAAATTCCAGGCCGCTGAGGAACAGATCCGAGCGCTCATTCCCGCACAATATCGTGCCGCGGTGTTCGGGAAACTCGGCGCGCTTTATCCCAAGGCGGATTGGGCGCCACGGATGTTCCGGGCCAAAACGACGTTGCTCGGACTCGCCGATGACGGGGCGACCGCTTATGCGCGATCAGTGGGCGTCACGACGCCAGCTTTGCGGGGGCAACTGTTCAGCGACGCGGCGCGGCGGGCGCTGGGCGGGCATGTCGCGGAAGCCCGCTATGTCGAGACGATGCGCACAGCGCCGGCGCGCGAGGCGCTCGATCGGGCGCAATATGCTGATTTCAAGCATTGGTTGCCGGGCGATATCCTGACCAAGGTTGACCGGACCAGCATGGCCGTCAGCCTCGAGGCGCGCGAGCCGTTGCTTGATTACAAGCTGATCGAATTCGCCGCGACCTTGCCCGTATCAATGCGGATCAGGGCGGGGGAGGGCAAATGGATCATGAAAAAGGCGATGGAGCGCTATTTGCCGCGCGACATTCTCTATCGCCAGAAAAT
>JAIERC010000203.1 GCA_019747165.1 Sphingomonas sp.
CCTCGGCCTGGCCAAGCACCGCGCCGCCATCAAGCTCTTCGGTCACGATATGCACCGAACACCCAGCCACCGCATCGCCAGCAGCAATTGCCCGGGCGTGCGTGTCCAGGCCCTTATATTTCGGCAGCAGCGAGGGGTGGATATTGATGATCCTTCCCCGCCATCGCGCGACAAAGGCATCGGACAATAACCGCATATACCCGGCAAGCGCGATGATCTCGACACCAGCGTCACGCAGCGCGGCATCGATCAGCGCTTCATAATCGCTCTTGGCCATGCCCTTTGGGCTCTGCGTAAAGACGGGCAACCCCTGCGCGGCCGCCCAGGCGATGCCAGGCGCTGCGGGCTTGTCTGAGGCGACCAGCGCGATTGTGTAGGGGCTGTCGTCCGCCTGCGCCGCCTCGGCCAGCGCCATCATGTTCGATCCGCGCCCTGACAGCAGGATGCCGACCTTTTTCTTAGCCATGATTGTGGGTTGCCGACCAGCCAGCGCGAGCGCCCCAAACATCGCCAGGTCCCGTCACTGTGCAGCCGCGCGCACCGGCGTCGATATGGCCGATCGTGAAGACGGTCTCTCCCGCAGTGGTCAGCGCTTCGGCCACTGCCGTTGCTTGTTCTGCCGCCACGATCGCGATCATGCCGATCCCGCAATTAAAGGTCCGCGCCATTTCCTCGGGCTCGATACTGCCCTGCGCTTGCAGGAACGCCATCAGCCTTGGCTGTTCCCAGCGCGCGGCATCGACCATGGCGTGCGCCCCATCGGGTAACACGCGCGGGATATTTTCGAGCAAGCCGCCGCCGGTGATATGCGCCAATCCTTTGATCCGCCGTTCGGCGAGCAATGGTAGCAGGCTCTTCGCGTAAATCCGGGTCGGGGCCATCAGCGCGTCGATCAGCAAGATTTGTTGATCGAACAGGGCAGGGCGATCAAGCCGCCAGCCGCGATCCGCTGCCAGCCTGCGCACCAACGAGAAACCGTTGGAATGCACCCCCGAAGAGGCAAGGCCCAATATCACGTCACCCGGCGCGATCTCGGCACCGGTCAGCACCCGGTCGCGCTCGACCGCGCCGACGCAGAAGCCCGCCAGATCATAATCGCCCTCGGCATACATGCCGGGCATTTCGGCCGTCTCGCCGCCGATCAGCGCGCAGCCTGCGAGCAGACAGCCCTGCGCGATCGACGCGATGACTCGCTCGGCGACGTCGGGCACCAATTTGGCAGTGGCGTAATAATCAAGGAAGAAAAGTGGCTCTGCGCCCTGGACGATCAGATCATTGGCGCACATCGCCACCAGATCGATCCCGACACCGTCATGCGCGTTGTGCTCTATTGCCAGTTTCAACTTGGTGCCGACGCCATCATTGGCCGCGACCAGCAGGGGATCGACGAAACCCGCCGCCTTTAGATCAAAAAAACCCCCAAAACCGCCAAGATCGGCGTCTGCGCCTTTGCGCCGCGTGGCTTTGGCCATGGGCCCAATCGCCCGGACAAGCGCGTTGCCAGCAGCGATCGAAACCCCGGCTTGCGCATAGGTATAGGGCTTGGCGGAGGCGTCGGTGT
>JAIERC010000459.1 GCA_019747165.1 Sphingomonas sp.
CAAGGCCCAAAATCGTACCAAACAAGGCCAATACCGAATAGCCAAGCTGCGCATAAGCGGAACGCGAGATCATCGCGGCGACCGACCCCCAGCTGTCGTAATCGCGGATACTGACAGAGCGATCGGTCAGGCCGAGCCAGACCCGCCCCTGTTGCTTCATAATTGCCCCGAACGCGCAATCGTCGATCAACGCGTTGCGGATCGCCGCGATGCCGCCTGCACGCTCCATCGCGGCGCGTTCGGCGAGCATACAGCCCCCCGCCGCCGCGCCCACGCCGGTTGGGCGGTTTACCGCGCCAAATGGGTAGAGCATCTGGAAGAACCAGACAAAGGCCGGGATCAGCGCGCGCTCGGCGATACTCTCACAGCGCAGCCGCGCCATCAACGTTACCAGCACGCGATTGTCGCCCACCGCGCGAGTCACCAGCGTCCGCAGCGTATCCGGCGCATGTGCGATATCGGCATCGGTCAGCCACAGATAATCGGGGGTGGTGCCAGCCGCGGCGATCCCCTGAGAGACCGCCCACAGCTTGCCGGTCCAGCCGGGAGCGAGCGGTTGACCGGAGAGGATAGTGAGGTGGTTGTCGCCCTTAAGCCCCTCTCCTTTAGGGGAGGGGCTTAGGGAGGCACAGGCCCGCGCAATCTCAGCCGTGCCATCGCTAGAATTGTCGTCGACCAGGATGATGCGGAAATCGCCCGGATAATCCTGCGCCACTAGACTGCCGATCGATCTTGCGATGACCTCCGCTTCGTCACGTGCGGGCACCACCGCCGTAACGGCCGGCCAATGCGCGGGCTCGCTTGGCAAGCCCCGCGTATCGCGCTCGGCTGTCAGCCAAAAGCCGTGGCGGCCAAACACCAGCACCAGCCATATCGTCAGCGCGATGCTGCCCACTGCCAGTACGATCACGCGATCTTCCCCATCGCCCGAAACCAATCGATCGCATCCGCCAGCGCCTCGCCATAGGGACGCGCGCAATAGCCGAGCTCGGCCTCTGCCTTGGCCGACGAATAATACATGTTGTGCGCTGCCATTTTCAGCGAATCGACGGTCAGGAACGGGTCGGTCTTGCCCGTCGCCCGGCACCACGCTTCATTGACATAGGCGAGCGGGAACAGCGCGGTTCGCGGAATTCGCACCGTCGGCGGCCTTCGCCCCATGATGGCGGCGATATCGGCCAGCATCGTGCCCAGGCTGACATCCTGCCCGCCCAGCACATAGCGTTCGCCGATCCGGCCCTTTTCCAGCGCGAGCAAATGCCCGTGCGCCACGTCATCGACGTGCACCAAGTTGAGCCCGCTTTCGACAAAGGCGGGCATCTTGCCATTGGCGGCTTCCACCACAATCCGCCCGGTCGGTGTTGGCTTCACGTCGCGCGGGCCAATTGGGGTGGAAGGGTTGACGATCACAACCGGCAGGCCGTCCGCCGCCATGTCCTCTACCAGCCGTTCTGCGACGACTTTACTGCGTTTGTATGCGCCGACCGCTTCGTCTGGCGTCGCCGGGCGGGTCTCGTCTGCCGCGCCACCGTCGTCGGGCTTCAGTGTAGCGACACTGGAG
>JAIERC010000215.1 GCA_019747165.1 Sphingomonas sp.
GCAGCTTGGCGCGACCCAGCAAGCCGTCCCGGGAACGCCCCCTGGCCCTGCGCCTGCCCCACCGGTGACGGCCCCATCTGTTACCGCCCCGCCTGTTACTGCCCCAAAAATCGTCTCGCCGGCTTCGCGGTTTGCTGCTCCACCGGGCACATCCTGGCAACATGTCGGCAGTGACATTCCCGCCGACCCGCAATGGCGCACCGGCACACTCGCCAATGGCCTGCGCTATGCCGTGCGCCGCAATGCCCGCCCCACCGGCAATGTTGCCATCCGCGTAAGGCTTGATGTCGGCGCCCTGATGGAAGCTGACCAAGAACAGGGTTGGGCGCATTTTGTCGAACATATGGTGTTTCGCGGGACGCCGACATTGGGCGATGGCGAAGCGGTGAAGGTCTGGCAGCGGATGGGCGCGCGCTTTGGGGCGGATACCAACGCCTTCACGTCGCGCAATTCCACGCTTTACCAGCTCGATCTGCCCAAGTCGGATGCCGCCTCAGTGGCAACGGCAACGGGAATCCTCGCCGATATGCTGGCCAACGCATCGATCGACACGAAACTGGTGGAAATTGAGCGCAAGGTCGTCCTTGCCGAACGCGCCGCGCGATCAACGCCGCTAAGCGAGAAATTCAAAGTCGCGACCAACACCCTGTTCATCCCCGGACTGCTGTCCGCTCGGCGTGATATCATCGGCACACCGGAAACATTAGCTGCTGCCTCCGCCGATCGCTTACGCGCCTTCCAGCGCCGCTGGTACCGCCCAGAACGCGCCGTGGTGATCATCGTCGGCGATGCCGAGCCCAGCGATCTGATCACCGCGATAGAAACGAGCTTTGGTCGCTGGCAGGGCCAAGGACCGCCACCGGCAGAGCCCGATTACGGCACGCTTGCGTCGCCGCCGACGCCCGCGCTGTCGGTCGTCGACCCACTTGCCCCCAGCGCCGCGACGATTAGTTGGATCCGGCCATTTGTGTACAAGCCCGACACGCTCAAGACAGCGTTACCGCAAGTCATGCGTACCATTGCCCTGGCAATCCTCAGCCGGCGGCTGTCGACCGAGACGCAGGCGACGGGCCCAATCAACCAGGCCAACGCCAGTTATGGATCGCGGCGACATGATACCGAGGCGCTGACGATTGCCATCATGCCAAAGCCCGGGGCCTTCTCCGCTGCCCTGGACCGGACCTTTGCGATTGTGAACGGCATGCGTGATGCCCCGCCCGCCCAGGCCGAAATCGATCAAGAGCTCGCCAATTTGAAACTCTCTGTTGACCGCGCCGTTATCGCCCGGCCCGACACAACGTCTCCTGCGCTGGCAAATCTGTTTGCCAATGATGTTGATCGGGGGTCGGTCAGCGCGTCACCGGAAGTGGTCAGCGTTATCTTCGGGAAGATTCGGCCGTTGGTGACCCCCGCGCTGATCCAAACGACCATCCGCGACTTGTTGGCCCCCGATCCGCGCATGCTGGTCAGCGCGCCGACGGCGATTGATGGCGGCGATGCCACCCTGCTGGCGGCACTTGCACACGCCCGCACCACCGCCGCTGCGCAAGGGCAGACGATCCGCGCG
>JAIERC010000128.1 GCA_019747165.1 Sphingomonas sp.
CCGATTATTACCAGATCCCCAAGGAAGATCGCGACGCCCTGCTGCGCGAAGAGGCCGAGCACGCCGCCGAAGAAGCAGCACTGCGCGCCGTGGCTGATGCCGAGGACGATGCCCGTGGTGACGACGAGGATGACGGTGAAGCCTTTGAAGAGGAGGCGCAGCATGACGATGACGGCGAGAGCGGCGATGCCGACTCCCCGCCGCGCCCACGCTCACGCGGCGGCAGCGATGATGCGGTAGAGGCACTTCGCCAGCGCCGGATGAACTTGCGCCGCCGCTACAAGATTCAGGACGTGATCCGCCGCCGCCAAGTGCTGCTGGTCCAGGTCGTAAAGGAAGAGCGCGGCAACAAGGGCGCCGCGCTGACCACCTATCTGTCGCTCGCTGGCCGCTACTGCGTGCTGAAGCCCAACACGTCGCACGGTGGCGGGATCAGCCGCAAGATTTCGAACGCTGGCGATCGCAAGCGGCTGAAATCGATCATGGCTGACATGAAGCTGCCGCCGTCGATGGGCTGCATCGTCCGCACCGCCGGACTGCAGCGCACCAAGGTGGAGATCAAGCGCGACTTCGACTATCTCGCCCGGCTGTGGGACGGGATTCGCGAAACCACGCTGAAATCCGACGCGCCCGCGCTGGTCTATGGCGATAGCGACCTGATCAAACGCGCGATCCGCGACATCTATAATCGCGAGATCGACGAAGTCGTGGTCGAGGGCGAAGACGGCTATCGCCAGGCCAAGGAATTCATGAAGCTGCTGATGCCGAGCCACGCGCGGCGGGTGAAGCATTATTCCGATCCGGTGCCGCTGTTCCAGCGCAACCATGTCGAGGATCAATTGGGCGCGATGTACCACCCGGTCGTCCAGCTCAAATCGGGCGGCTATCTGGTAATCAACCCGACCGAAGCCTTGGTGTCGATCGACATCAACTCCGGCCGATCGACCCGCGAACATAATATCGAGCAGACCGCAACCGCGACCAACCTGGAAGCCGCGCAGGAAATTGCGCGCCAGCTTCGTTTGCGCGACATGGCCGGGCTGGTCGTGATCGATTTCATCGACATGGATAACCCGTCAAACAACCGTAAGGTTGAAAAGGCGATGAAGGAAGCGCTGAAGAACGATCGCGCCCGCATCCAGGTCGGTCGTATCTCCAGCTTCGGCCTGATGGAAATGAGCCGCCAGCGACTGCGCACCGGTGTGCTTGAAGCATCGACGCGCCCGTGCCCGCATTGCGAAGGATCGGGCTTTGTCCGCACCGCATCTTCAGCGGGCCTTAGCGCGCTACGGATGATTGAGGATGAAGCCGCGCGCGGTCGCGGATCGCAGCTGTTGCTGCGGGCCAGCCAGGAGGCTGCCTTTTATCTGCTCAACCGCAAGCGCGCCGAACTCGCCGAAATCGAAGAGCGGTACGGCGTGATGATCGAGGTTGCGCCCGACGGCGAGCAGGAAGGCGCACGCATGTCGGTTGAGGCGAGCGGTCCACCGCCTGCCTATACGCCGCGCTTCGAACAGCCAATCGCCGAGATCGACGAAGACGAAGAGATCGAAGAGATCGAGGACGAGGAAGAAACCGAAG
>JAIERC010000268.1 GCA_019747165.1 Sphingomonas sp.
TGGTGGATGACCTTTGGCCTGGCATGCTGCGCGGTCGAGATGATCCATGTGAACATGCCGCGCTATGATCTTGAAAGATTTGGCGCCGCGCCGCGCGCGTCCCCGCGCCAGTCGGACGTGATGATCGTCGCCGGCACGCTCTGCAACAAAATGGCGCCGGCACTTCGCCGCGTGTACGATCAGATGAGCGAGCCCAAATACGTCATCTCGATGGGCAGCTGCGCCAATGGCGGCGGCTATTATCACTACAGCTATTCCGTGGTTCGCGGCTGCGACCGAATCGTGCCCGTTGACATCTACGTCCCCGGCTGCCCGCCGACCGCCGAGGCACTGCTCTACGGGATCATGCAGCTCCAGCGCAAAATCCGCCGTGTCGGGACGATCGAGAGATGACGCAGTCATTCCTCCTTTCTTCTCTGCGTCCTCCGCGCCTCTGCGCGAAAAACAAGGCAGGTTTGCGCAGAGGCGCTGAGAACGCAGAGGGCTTTGCAGCATGAAGGCGCCTGCCCCTCGCTACGTCGCCAATGATGGCGTAATAGAAGCTGCGAAGACCGCGCTTGGCGGCCTGATCGTCGATACGCTCGATGCGCATGGCGAAGTGACGTTGACGGTCGATCGGCTTCACCTGATCGACGCGATGGTCCTGCTCCGCGACACGCCGGGCCTTGAATATCAGCAACTGATGGAAATCGCCGGGGTCGATTATCTCGACCGGGCTGAGCGGTTCGATGTCTGCTACCACCTGCTCAGCCTGACCCGGAACCATCGCATTCGCGTCCGCGTGACGACTGATGAGGAAAAGCCAGTGCCGTCGGTGACGGTGATCTGGCCGGTTGCGGGGTGGCTGGAGCGCGAAGTTTACGACATGTACGGCGTGCTGTTTGACGGCAACACCGATCTGCGCCGTATCCTGACCGATTACGGCTTTCGTGGTCACCCGCAGCGCAAGGATTTTCCGCTGTCGGGCTATGTCGAGCTGCGTTATTCGGAAGAGGCCAAGCGCGTGGTGTATGAGCCCGTCAAGCTCGCCCAGGATTTTCGCACGTTTGATTTCATGAGCCCCTGGGAAGGCGCGGATTACATTTTGCCCGGTGACGAAAAGGCGCCGCCGCCGCCCGCACCCGAGGCGAAGAAATGAGCGACTATATGGAAAAGCTCGAAGGGCACACTGACGCCGCCGATCCCACCACGGGTGACGTCGCGATCGAGAATTACACGATCAACTTCGGCCCGCAGCATCCCGCCGCGCATGGCGTGCTGCGGCTCGTCATGGAGCTGGACGGCGAGATCGTCGAGCGGCTCGACCCGCATATCGGCCTGCTCCACCGCGGCACCGAAAAGCTGATCGAGCACAAGACGTACCTGCAGGCTTTGCCCTATTTCGACCGGCTCGATTACTGCTCGCCGCTGTGCATGGAGCATAGCTATGTGCTCGCGGTCGAGAAATTGCTCGATCTCGAAGTGCCGCTTCGCGCGCAATATCTGCGGGTGTTCTTTGCTGAACTGACGCGCATTTCCAATCACATGCTCAATCTCGGCAGCCATATGATGGATGTCGGCGCGATGACGCCGAACCTGTGGCTGTTCGAAA
>JAIERC010000444.1 GCA_019747165.1 Sphingomonas sp.
AGGTGAAGATTGCGTTAGGATTGTCTGGTAAACCCACCAGAAGCTCGGTTGGCGGCGCATGGCCGAGGAAACCAACCGGGCTGGCCGTCAGCCCATAAGCGCCAGCCATGAAGATTGCGATAACGTCACCAACACCGGCCGGCGGCAGCGCGACCTGATCGGCCAGCCGATCCAGCGGGGTGCACAAGCAACCAACAATCGTGACGGGTTCATCAGCCGCTTCGCCCATCCGCGTCGCCACGGTGACAGGATAGTTGCGGCGCACTACCGTGCCAAAATTGCCGCTTGCCGCCAGCTGGTGGTGCAACCCGCCATCGGTGACCAAAAATGTCTCGCCCCGGCTGACCTTTCGGTCGATCACCCGCGTCAAATACACGCCGCAGGGGCCGACCAGCCAGCGCCCCAGTTCAACCGCGAAGCGTGCGCCAGCCAGTGATGCGGGCAATGACGTTATGGCATCACCCAAGGCGGCACCGATTGCGGCAACATCAACGGGTGTATCGCCCGGAAAATAGGGAATGCCAAAGCCACCGCCGAGATTGACCAGCGGCGGTACCGTGCCAATTTCCGCCGCCAGCATGCCCGCGAGCGCGAGCGTTTGGGCCTGCATATCGATGATCGCGGCTGAATCGAGCGCCTGCGATCCAGCAAAGATATGCAGCCCGCGCCAGCTCGCCCCGGCAGCAAGGATCATCCGGACGAGCGCCGGAACTGCTGCTGCATCAACCCCGAAGGGCGACGCCCGTCCGCCCATCCGCATGCCCGATCCGCGGAGTTCAAATGCCGGGTTGACGCGCACCGCCAGCTTGGGTGCGACGCCCAGCCTCTCGCCGATCGCCAGCGCGCGGCGCGTCTCGCCTTCGGACTCCAGATTGATCGTTACTCCGGCGCCAATCGCCGCCGTCAATTCGTCGTCGCGCTTGCCGGGGCCGGCAAAGCTGACCGGAGTATCCGGCGCCGCAGCGTTAACCAGGGCCATCTCGCCGCCCGACGCGATATCGAGCCCATCAACCAACGGCGCGATTGCCCGGATCAGCGGTGCAAACGGGTTCGCCTTCACGGCATAATGAATGCCAATCCCGCCCGGTAGCGCCGCGCGAAGCTGCGCGATGCGCGCGGCAACAATCCCAAAATCATAGACGAAAAGCGGTGTATCTCCCGCGATGTCAATCCATTGTACGGCGTTCTTGCCAGCAATAGTAAGCGATCCGATCTGGGCTGAGAATTCAGGCGGGATCGGCCCCATCGGTTTCATCGCGTCACCTCAGCCTTCAGGGCCGCCCGGTCGAGCTTGCCATTAGCGTTGCGTGGCAGGGCATCGCGCCAGTGATAATGCGCCGGTTGCATAAAATTGGGCAAATCACGCCGCAGCCGCGCACGCAAGGCCTGCTCGACATCAACGGGATCGCCCAGCGCGCGCGCAACCACCACAATCACCTGACCAAGCCGAGCATCGGCTACACCGATAGCAACCGCTTCGGCCACCTCGCCGCCCGCGAGCACGGCTTCCTCGATCTCGGTGGGGCTGATCCGGTTGCCCGCCGATTTGATCATCTCGTCTGCGCGACCGACAAAGCGCAACAGGCCGTCAG
>JAIERC010000081.1 GCA_019747165.1 Sphingomonas sp.
AGCCCTGCACCATTTCGGGCGTCAGCGTGTCGAGATCAACGCGGATCGCCGCCTTGTCGGGCGTCCAGTTCACATCGGGCCAATCACTCAACTTTGGCGGCTCCAAATAGGCGGGGCCAGACCCGTCGAGCGTGACATGCGCGTGGCGGGTGGCGGCGCAATTCGGAATCATCGCGACGGGCTTTGATGCGGCATGGGTTGGCCAATCGAAAATCTTCACATCGAGGATGGTCGACAGCCCGCCCAGCCCCTGCGCGCCAATGCCCAGCGCGTTGACCTTGTCGTAAATCTCTATCCGAAGCGCCTCGATGTCGTCGCTCGCCCCGCGCGCCTTCAACTGCGCCATGTCGATTGGCCCCATCAGCGATTCCTTGGCGAGCAGCATCGCCTTTTCTGCCGTACCGCCAATGCCGATGCCCAGCATGCCCGGCGGGCACCAGCCTGCGCCCATTTGCGGCAACATTTCCAGCACCCAATCGACAATCGAATCGCTGGGATTCATCATCTTGAACTTGCTTTTGTTTTCGCTGCCGCCGCCCTTGGCCGCGACATCGATGGAGACGGTGGCACCCGGCACCATTTCCACGTGCAAGACGCTGGGCGTGTTATCCCGGGTGTTGCGGCGGGTGAAGGCAGGGTCGGCAAGGATGGATGCGCGCAGCTTGTTTTCCGGGTTCAGATAGGCGCGGCGAACGCCCTCATCGATTACTTCTTGTAGTGATTTCGCCGATTCCAGCCGACAATCCTGCCCCCATTTGACGAACACGGTGACGATGCCGGTATCCTGGCAGATCGGCCGATGCCCCTCTGCACACATCCGTGAATTGGTGAGGATCTGCGCGATGGCGTCTTTGGCCGCCGGGCTTTGCTCAGCGTCATAGGCAACGCCCAGCGCGCGAATATAGTCCATCGGGTGGTAATAGCTGATGAACTGCAGCGCATCGGCCACGGTTTCGATCAAATCGGCTTCGCGGATAATCACGGTCATGCTTGCCCCCGGACATTACGGTTTCGGTAATGGTGTGGCGCACTCATATCGGCGCAGGCACCCGCGGCCAAGCCAACATAATTCGCCAAAATCGCTGGCAGATCGACGATTTGATAACCGGCGGTAAACCCTCTCCGCACTACGACATCGCCATGAGGACCAGTAAACCAAAAAAACGACCCACCAAGGGGCCGCAACGCGGGCTTTGGCAGGCACTGGCACTGGACAGCAACATCAGCGAGAGCGAAGCGATCAACTTCGCGCCGGTCATCGCGCAGTTGAGCCTGACATGGACGGTCGCCTTCATTGTGCAACTTGTCGCGGTGGCGACAGTGGCGATATCGCTGATCCTTGCCGAACGCGTTGATTTGATTCCCCGCGTCGGCATGGAGGGCGCCGCAGTCGTCGCGCTTGGGCTGTTTGCGCTCATTCACCTCAAAGTGCCGCCGATGAAGCGATTTCCGCCGCATCGTCAGGTGCGCGCCGCCGTTTTTTATGGCGGCGGGCTGGCGGTCGGATTGACGGGGCTGTTGTGGGAATCGAGCGGGCTGGACCCCGATCGCATGCAGCTTGCGTGTTTCGTTGCCGTGCTGGGCGCGATGGGCGTG
>JAIERC010000347.1 GCA_019747165.1 Sphingomonas sp.
GCGCCATGCCCGCGATCACGGTGGCTGTCTTTACTGCTTCGTCGATCAGGTCTGCCGCCGGGACGACGCGACTGACCAGCCCAGCGCGCTCGGCTTCTGCCGCGTCCATCATCCTGCCGGTTAGGCACATTTCCATCGCCTTGGCCTTGCCGACTGCCTTGGCGAGCCGCTGCGATCCGCCCATGCCCGGAGACACCGCCAGCTTGATTTCGGGCTGGCCGAATTTGGCGGTATCGGCAGCGAGGATGAAATCGCACATCATCGCCACTTCGCAGCCACCGCCAAGTGCATAGCCGGCGACTGCCGCAATGATCGGCTTGCGCGTTGCAGTCACCCGGTCATAGCCAGCGAAGTGGTTGGTGCCGAACATCTCGGCAAAGCCCATCGCCTGCATCTCCTTGATGTCCGCACCAGCCGCAAATGCCTTTTCGGACCCTGTCAGCACGGCGCAGCCTTGTGACGGATCGACATCGAATGCTTCGAGTGCAGCGATCAGTTCGGCCAGCACCTGGCTGTTGAGCGCGTTGAGCGCCTGTGGCCGGTTGAGCGTGATCAGCGTTACCGCGCCGCGCTGTTCGACGAGAAGGGTTTCGTAGGTCATTCGTCTCTTCCTTTCGGGACCCCGGCTCAAGGCCTGGGTGACGCGGGAGGGTGGTTAATCGTGGGGCGTCCACATCTCATCATCGGGCAAGGGCGCAAAAATCTGGTCGATAACATGATCGGTCACGCCCTCAGGTGTCGCTGGGTCCCAGCGCGGGGCGTTGTCCTTATCGATGATAACCGCGCGCACGCCTTCCAGGAAATCATGCCGCTGCACCACGCGACACCCTACCGCATATTCCTGCCGCATCTCATCAGCGAAATCATGCATAGCGGCGCCTTCATGGAGAAGCCGGAGCGAGACCTTCATGGTCTGCGGTGATTTGGTGCGTAGCAGCTTGAGTTGTGCCTGCGCCCAATCGCCAGGATCTACTTCAAGCGTGGCAAACACCGCTTCCAGCTCATCCGATGCGAACAAGCGATCGATCTCGGCTGCATGCGACAATATCTTCGCTTCAGGCGGTGCGATCGCCAGGTCGTTAAGAATGGCATCGATCGATCGCGGATCGTCGATGATCCGCGCCTTGGCCTCCTCCAGCGATGCACTGGGCAGATAATGGGTGGCGAGCCCGAGCGCGAGGCATTCCGCCCCGTCGAGCCGATGCCCGGTCAACGCCAGGAACTGCCCCATCCGCCCGGCGAGCCGCGACAAATACCAGCCGCCACCGACATCGGGAAACAGGCCGATCCCCGTTTCCGGCATTGCCAGCCGGGTATTCTCGGTGGCCACCCGGTACCGGCACGGCAGCGATAGGCCGACACCGCCCCCCATCGTGATGCCGTCCATGAAAGCGACGGTCGGCTTCACATAAGTGAACAGCTTGTGGTTCATCCGGTATTCGGTGTGGAAAAACGCCCGTGCCTCAACGCCATCCTTCGCCCCGCTCTCCGCGAGCATGCGAATGTCGCCACCCGCGCAAAAACCGCGAGATTTTTTTGGGTCGCCATCCGGCGCGGCAGCATGATCGATCAGCACCGCCTCGATCCCGATATCGACGC
>JAIERC010000504.1 GCA_019747165.1 Sphingomonas sp.
CTAGCGCGCTCGGTAGAAGGCGGCGCGGCGATACGCAACTGTCCCGCGCCCAGCCGAGCCGACAGGGCTTGCCGCCCGGCCTGCTTCGTGGTTCGGCTGGCGGCCCAACAAGCGAAAGAGAGACATCATGCGGCGGTTAGCGAGTGGCGCGATCTTGATGACGATCCTGCCTCTGGCGCTGGCCGGCTGCACCACCAGCGGCAGTGCTATTTCGTCGCGCCCCGACACCACGCCGGTGCCAACCACCATCCGGGTCGCCGCCGGGCTTGATCGCGTGGTCGGTCGTGATGCAGCGGCACTGATCTCGCTATTCGGCCAGCCCGATGCCGATGTGCGCGAAGGCAATGGTCGAAAATTGCAGTTTACCGGGGCCGCCTGTGTGCTTGATGCCTATCTTTATCCCAAAGGCGCCGGGACGCCGGTGGTCACCTATATCGATTCGCGACAGCCCGATGGCAGCCCGATCGATCGCGCCTCATGCGTGGCCGCGCTCACCCGCCGCGATGGCGGCAAATAGCCATTCCTGCCTGACGCTAAGGTCATTTTCCGTCGTCAAACGCGCGGCACGTTCGCGCGTCCATTGCACAGGATCGAGCCGCGACAATGCCCAGATTGCCGCCCCCCGGACGATCGGTGCCGGATCGTCGAGCAAGCCAATCACCGTCGGCAGCAATGCCGGCGCACCACTATTCCCCGCCGCGATCAGGCAATTGCGCATCATCCGGTCACGGCCGATCCGTTTGATCGGCGAACCGGCAAAGACAGTGCGGAAACCGGCATCGTCGAGCGCGAGCAGATCGCCGAGCGCCGGGGCGGCAAGCTCCGCGCGCGGGGCAAAGGCGAGATTGGCAGCGGCGGTCGCCGCAAATTTGTTCCAGGGGCATACGGCCAGGCAATCGTCGCAGCCATAAATGCGGTTGCCAATCGGTCCGCGAAATTCATGCGGGATTGGGCCGGCATGCTCGATCGTCAGATAGGAAATGCAGCGCCGGGCATCGAGCCGGTAGAGGGCCGGAAACGCATCGGTCGGGCAGGCGCGCTGGCAGGCATCGCAACTCCCACACCGGTCATCGCCCGCCAAATCACGCGTCAAGTCCAGCGTGGTGTAGATCGCGCCCAGGAAAAGCCAGCTCCCATGATCGCGGCTGACCAAATTGGTGTGCTTGCCCTGCCAGCCGAGCCCGGCCGCTTCGGCGAGCGGCTTTTCCATGACGGGGGCGGTATCGACAAAGACCTTCAACTCGCCGCCCGCTGTCTCAACGATCCAGCGCGCCAGCGCCTTCAGCGCGCGCTTCACCACGTCATGATAATCGCCGCCCTGCGCATAGACCGAGATCCGGGCGCGATCCCCCACCCCCGCCAGCGCCAACGGATCAGTGCCCGGTGCATAGCTCATCCCCAGCGCGATCACGCTGTTGACCGCTGGCCACAAGGCACGCGGTTGGGCGCGTTGATCGGCACGCGATTCCATCCAGATCATCTCACCATGCGCGCCATCTGCGATCCAGGCGCGCAAGCGTTCCGCGCTATGGGGGGCAAGCGATGCCGGCGCGATTCCGCACGCCACAAAACCAAGATCGGCGGCCTTTGTCTTTACCCTTGCTGCGAAAG
>JAIERC010000218.1 GCA_019747165.1 Sphingomonas sp.
ATCGCCAAACGCCCGGTGGGCGGGAATGCTGAACAATTGGGGGCCGACCCGATCAACCATCGCGGTCAGCCACCCTGCTCAGCCATCGGCCAGGATCGCTTCGGTCTGGGCAATGGCACCCGGCGTACCGACATCAAACCATAGTCCCTGATAGCTCATGCCAAATGCGCGGCCGGCAGCGATCGCCCGATCCCAAAACAAGTTGGTCGAAAATGGTCCATCCGGCCAATCCGATATGATGCGCGGGGACAATAGCTGCACGCCAGTCCAGACAAAGGGCGCGAGTCGCCCGCGCCGCCGCCGGCCGGTAATCCGTCCATGCGCATCGAGGTAAAAATCGCCGGTGCCGCTGTGGCAATTGGCGCGCGCCAGCGGCACCATTAGCAGCAGCGCATCCATCCGCGCATCATCCCAGGCCGCCGCCAAGGCGCGGATCGAATCGATCGGCCCATCAACCCACAGATTATCGCTATTGACCGATACAAAGGGCTTGTCGCCAATCAGGTCGCGCGCCTTCACCAGCCCGCCCCCCGTTTCCATCAGCTTTGCGCGTTCATCCGAGATCACAATCTCCAAACCGTGCCCGCTGCGCTGCACATGCGCCTCAATTGCGTCGGCCATATAGTGGACATTGATGACGGCGCGCTTGACGCCCCCGGCGCGCAACCGATCAAGCGCATGGTCAAGCAGCGCTTTGCCAGCCACTTCAACCAGCGGCTTGGGGCGTGTGACCGTTAGCGGGCGCATCCGCGTGCCAAGCCCGGCTGCCATCACCATGGCGGTTTCGGGCACGATCCCGCCCGGATCGGGGCGGATCGCCAGCGTGCGCACTGCGCTCATCGGTCGGCAATGACCAAAGGGTCGCCGCGCAGGTCGGCCGGGATATTGGCATCGAACCAAGCTTTGACAGGGGCGAGCGCTGGATGGGCTAAATCATGTTCCAGATAGCCCCAAACGCGCGGACAGAGCGCGGCATAGCGCGGCTTGCCATCGCGCTGCCAGAGCCGCGCAAAAACGCCGATGATCCGCGTGTTTCGTTGCGCACCAAGTACATGATAGGCAATGTCAAAATCCAGCCCAGCACCAGCTTCCCGCATGTAATGCGCGAGCATTTCCGCCTCTATCGCGGGCTCAACATCGCGCCGCGCATCCTGCAGCAGCGACACCAGATCATAGGCTGGGTGGCCCCGTGTTGCGTCCTGAAAGTCCAGCAATCCGATCCGCCCGTCGGGGACGAGCATCAGGTTTTCGGCATGATAATCACGCAGGACGATCACGGGTTGTTCGGGAACGGCCCGGTCCAGCACCTCCCCCCAGGCCGCTCGATAGGCGGCCATATCGGGTGCCAGACCAACCGCCGGACAATACCAGTCGATCAGCAACTGCGTCTTTTCATCCATCGCTGCACGGTCATAGGCGGTAAGCGGCGGCGGTGATTGGCGATGCAGCCCGACCAGCACGTCCACTGCCGCCCGGTAAAGCGCTGGAGCACGCGCAGGGTCCGCATCCACCGCTTCGCGCATGCGGTCGTCGCCGAAATCTTCGATCAGCACCAGGCCATGATCCAGGTCGACGGCGAGCACTTCTGGTGCTGCAAAGCCGCGCGCATACAGCCAGC
>JAIERC010000213.1 GCA_019747165.1 Sphingomonas sp.
TCCGCTTCTCCACGCTGCAAGCGATCTGCCGCGAATTGCAGTGCCAGCCGGGCGACCTGCTGATCTACGAGGAAGACTGAACGACGGACGTTAGCGCACGACGGCGTCGTCATGCACCAGGTGGCACAAGCGTCCGATCTGGCTTTTTGTTGCGGCCGCAAGCGCTCTGTCCGCTGTCCACCAAAGTCCGCCATTCGCAATTCCTAGCGTCACCGTCTAAAACCCCCACCAGCGTCCCTACCCAGCTCAGGAACTGCGCATGATCCACGACCATATGGGCCTGCTCGAAATGGGCCTTGTTTTCGGCGGCGCTATCCTCTTCCTTGCCTATCAATATTGGGCGACAACGCGCTCGATCCGGCGCGACAAGGATGAGCGCGACACATAATTTGCGCCCCTCCTAAATATAGCCGTTCGTCCTGAGTAGCGGCTGAGCTTGTCGCAGGCGCGTATCGAAGGATGTGCCCCAGAAGCTGCCCTTCGATACGCCATTTCGACAGGCTCAATGGCTACTCAGGACGAACGGGTCATTGTTGGCCACCCAAGTTCGCCGCAATAACCCCTCAATAAATCGCTCGTGGCATCCGGAACGGCAGCATCGCCTGCACGATTGGCGAGCGGAACCGCCCCAGCGATAGGCTTTCATGCACCGCGTGGACATCCTCGCCGAACAGCCGCGTGTCGAGCGCGGAGCGGGCGTAGAAGGGGGCGTCGACCCAGGTTTTGGTCACCTTGGCCTTGTGGCCGGCATCCGCGCGAGTCAGGCGATCGATCATCCAGCCGGAGCGGGGAAGGCGCTGCGACGGGGGCGCGGCAACGTCGGTCCAGCGACCCTGTTGGTCCATCTTGAGCGCAAGGTCGAAGGGGGTGCCGTCTCGCCGCGTGCCTTCATAGAGCACGGCGACATCGTTCTTCAGGTGCGCGCGCGACCAGTGCCAGTCGTTGAAGCCGTCCTCGAGCGCTTCTTCGCCAAAGTTCGAATCGAAATAGCCGCTGCCCTTCCAGCTAATGCCGGGGTTGGCCATGGTGACCTCGACGCGCGAGCGCGGCGCGACGGGATGCCAGCGATGCTTGCCTGCCGCATCGAGGCAGAAACCCGTGGTGCCGATCATCTCCGGGTAAACACGGACCTGCCCGCGCACGGGATAGGGCAGGGGTGCGGAGGTCTCGTTGATGTCGATGATCAGGCAATCGCCGTCCCAATGCAGGCCACTGGGGCCGACCTGGAAGGTATCTGCATCGCGGCGGACCTGGTGCCAGGGGCGTTCGGTCATCGCCCAGGCATTGCCGCGCGGGCCGTTCAGCGAGACATTGATGGCGCAGTGGTTTTCGGGGCTGCGACGCCCGCTGAGCTTGTAATAGGGTGAGAATACACTGCCGATAAAGGCAATGATCGTCAGGCCGAAGCGGCCGTCTTCGCTGCAGGCGTCGATATACCACCAGGCATAGCCGTTCGCGTCGACTTCGACATCAAAACGTGGTCCTTGAGCAGGATATCGACGGCATGGCCGCCGCTGAGCGCTGCCATCGGGACGCCCGCGCCCGGATGAGTGCTCCCGCCCGCGCAATAAATGCCAGGGATCAGTGTCCGGGCGCCTTGCCGGCGGAAGGACGCCGCCCATCCGT
>JAIERC010000472.1 GCA_019747165.1 Sphingomonas sp.
CGCATGGCTTGCGGCTAAGCGGCAACCATGCGCACTTTAGTGATCGACACTGCCACTGCTGCTTGCTCGGTCGCCCTGATCGAGCATGGTCGCGTTATGGCCGCGACGCATGAAGAGGTCGCGCGCGGGCACGCCGAGCGCTTGTTGCCGATGATTGCCGACTTGCCGAGCGGCGGCCGGGCCGACGCTATATTGGTCGATTGCGGCCCCGGCAGCTTTACCGGCATAAGAGTCGGGCTAGCGGCAGCGCGCGGGCTTGGACTCGGCTGGGGTGTGCCGATCAGTGGCTATTCGTCGCTGGCATTGCTCGCCAGCCAGCATTTCATGGCTCACCCGGAATGTACTGATCTTGCCGTTGTCCTCGAAGGAGGGCATGGCGAAGTCTTCATGCAGAGCTTTACTTCCTCGCCATTTGCCGCGTTGGGCGCAATGCAGTCGCTCCAGCCCGAAGCCGGGCTGGCGGCACTCGGTAATCGCGTCGGTGTCGGCAATGGCGTCCGGTGGCTGGCAACCCTCGATCCCACGCTTCGGCTCGTTGCGCTTTTGCCCGATGCCGCCGCTGCTGCCCTGCTGCCCCAGTCCTTCACCTTGCTCGACCCGCGGCCGATTTACGGGCGCGCGCCCGATGCGAAGCCGATGGCGGTGGCGTGAGTACAGCGCTCAACCTGATCGATTTGCGCGCTGGCTCCGCAGCCGATCTGGGCCTGGTCGACATGCTCATGCAACGCGCGTTCGATCCTCGATTTGGCGAGGCGTGGTCGCGAGGGCAATGCTTAGGCATTTTGGCGATGCCGGGGGTGTGGCTGACGATTGCCCAGCTGAACGACCTGCCAGCCGGTTTTGCGCTGGCGCGCGCGATAGGCGATGAGACCGAGCTGTTATTGCTGGCAACATTACCCGAAGTGCGCCGACGCGGTGTCGGCGGTGCGTTGTTACGGTCGATCATAAACGACGCCATAGACCGCAATGTTAAGACTATTTACCTTGAAGTCAGAGCGGGCAATGAAGCGCTGCATCTTTATAGGGGAGCGGGCTTCAACAAAGTAGGTGAACGCAGAGCATACTATCGCGGCGCCGATGGTCAAATATACGACGCTTTGACGTATCAACGAAAATTAGGCTAAATTGGGTAACAGACCACATTTGTGTCTTGCGAAAACCAAAGCGCTCGGTGATAGCGAATATACGAGACCGCACATATCTTCGCCGCGTGTCAGGACGAAAGGATTATAATGGACAACCAGCCAGCGCTTCAGGAAGCCTTGATTACCCTCACTGCAGATATCGTCGCCGCTCATGTTAGCAACAACAGCGTCGCCGTGTCGGATTTACCGGTGCTTATCGCCAACGTTCACGGCGCTCTTGCTGGTCTGGGCGGCCCGGTTGTTGAACCGGAAGTAAAGCAGGAACCTGCTGTATCGGTCCGTTCTTCGATCAAGCCCGACTATATTGTGTGTCTGGAAGACGGTAAGAAACTCAAGATGCTCAAGCGCCACCTGATGACGCATTACCAGATGACGCCCGAGCAATATCGTACCAAGTGGAATCTGCCGGCCGATTATCCGATGGTCGCGCCCAACTATGCCGAACAGCGCCACACGCTAGCCAAGAAAATTGGCCTCGGCA
>JAIERC010000227.1 GCA_019747165.1 Sphingomonas sp.
CCGTTGGAACCGCAAACGCGGCTCGTGCTGCTCGATGAAACCGGGGAGGCGATGGGATCGATGGCCTTTGCCACCATACTTGGCCGCTGGCGCGATGATGGCGTGCGCGAAGTGCGTTTCATGATCGGCGCAGCGGATGGTTTTGACGATGCCGCGCGCGCCCAGGCTGATCTGCTGCTTTCCTTTGGCCGCGCGACCTGGCCGCATCTGCTGGCGCGGGCGATGCTCGCTGAACAATTGTGGCGCGCCACCAGCATCCTTGCCAATCACCCCTATCACCGCGAAGGATAACGGCGATGCGGCGGACCCCTTTCTTTTTTCCGGCATTGCTGGCGGTGAGCGTTTTTGCCGGTGCGCTGGCGGCGCAGTCGCCCGGCGGTGGCATCGCCGCTGATCGCGACCGGCTGGTCGAGGCGAAGGCGCAATCAGCCGCCGCCCAAGCCCGTGCGGCCCAGCTCGAACGCGCCGCCGCTGCCGAGCGGGACGAGGCGCGCAAGGCGCGCGCGCAGGAAGCGGCCGTCGCTGCCCGGATCCAGCGCGCCGAGGCTGATATTGCCGCTGCGCAGGCGCGGATTACGATCATTCGACGTTTGATCGGCAGTCAGCGTGCACGGCTGGCGGAAAAGCAGGGGCCGGTGGCGCGGCTGCTGGCCGCCCTCCAGTCGCTGGCACGGCGGCCAGTGGTGATCAGCCTTGTGCAGCCCGGATCGGTCAATGATCTTGTTCACGTCCGCGCGGTGCTTGGGAGTGTGATGCCGCTGGTTAAAGCGCGCACGGCTGATGTCCGCGCTGATCTGGCGCAAACCCGGCGGCTCCAGGCCGATGCTGCGCTGGCGGTCACGACGCTGGACGAAAGCCGACGCCGCTTGGAGGCGGAACGGCTTTCGTTAACCCGGCTAGAGGCCGAACATCGGCTGAAGTCGCGCGCGCTTGGCCGCGATGCTCTGTTTGAATCGGATCGTGCGATTGCGCTGGGCGAACGCGCGCGCGACATTGTCGATCTGATGGATCAGTTGGGGAGCCAGGCCGAAACACGGGCCGCACTTGAATCGCTGCCAGGGCCATTGCCCCGCCCGCCCCGCCCCGGTGAAGTGGCGTCGCCGATCGATACCATATCCTGGTCGCGCGATGCGCCGCCCTATCGATTACCGGTCGATGGCAAGGTGGTAACCGGGCTTGGCGAGATATCGGATGCCGGGGTGCGATCGCGCGGGTTGACGATCGAGACGGCATCGGCGGCGCAAGTGATTGCGCCAGCCGCCGGGCGGATCGTGTTTGCGCGGCGCTTTCGCGATTATGGGATGGTGGTGATCATTGATCATGGCGGTGGCTGGACTTCGCTGATCGCCAATTTGGGCAGCGTTTCGGTCGCGGTTGGTGATCGGGTGGGGCAGGGTATGCCGATCGGCCGCACGATGAGCGGCGATGCGCCCCGCGTTACAATCGAGCTGCGCCGCAAGGATCGCGCAATCGACATGACCGGCTTGCTCGGGTGAAACACGTCAAGCCCCGGTTCAGCTGCGAACGGCTTTGATCCGCCGACAATTCCCGCTACATTAGCCCTTCATCACTGTCACAGATCCGAAAGTTCAGCGTTCATGGCCCGTCCCCTGCTCCAGGCTACCGCGATTGTCGCTGCTCTT
>JAIERC010000390.1 GCA_019747165.1 Sphingomonas sp.
CCTTGGCGTTCATCCGCGCCATATCCAGGCAACGCATGATCGATCCCGGGTGGCTGGTATCGAGCGTCAGGAAGCGGGCAACATGCGCCTGGGTCACGCTTTGCCCGGTCGCCGCAAAGGCCTCATCGGTCTCGGAAACCGCCAGCGCGCTTTGCCATGCTGCCTCCCCCGCTGGCCGCGCCGACAGCGCATCGAGCCGCACCGTCGCCTCGACCAGCCGCGCGGTAAAATCGGCGCGCTCGACATAGCGGCCAAGCCAATAAAGCGACGAGGCGGTGCGCGACAGCATCAGCCCTGGCTCTGCGACTGGGACAATCCAGTCGCGGGCGCTGCTCGCGATGCGCCATTGTCGAGCAACACCATCGAATCCTTGGTGCCCCCGCCCTGGCTGGAATTGACCACCAGCGATCCCTCTTTCAGCGCCACCCGCGTTAGCCCACCGGGCACGACCTGCACGCCCTTTGCGCCGGTGAGCACAAACGGGCGGAAATCAACATGGCGCGGCGACAGCCCATTATTGGCAAGCGTTGGCACGGTCGAGAGCGACAGCGTTGGCTGCGCGATATAGCGATGCGGCGCGGCGATCAGCGCGGCGCGGAAGTCTTCGATTTCGGCCTTGCTCGCCGTCGGGCCGACCAGCATGCCATAGCCGCCCGAGCCATCGACCAGCTTCACGACCAGATCGGCTAAGTTATCGAGGACATATTTCAGCGCCTGCGGTTCGCGGCAGCGGTACGTCTCGACATTGGGCAATTTCGCCTCGCCGCCCGAATAGAAGCGGACGATATCGGGCATATAACTGTAAATCGCCTTGTCATCGGCAATGCCGTTGCCCGGCGCGTTGATGATGGCGACATTGCCGGCGGCATAAGCCGCGATCAGCCCCGGCACGCCCAGCATGGAATCGGGCCGGAAGACGAGCGGATCGAGATAATCATCATCGATCCGGCGATAAATCACATCGACCCGCACCCGCCCTGAAATCGTCCGCATCCAGACGATATCGTCGTCGACTACCAGGTCCGCCGCTTCGACCAACTCGACCCCCATCGAATCCGCCAGAAAGCTGTGTTCATAATAGGCCGAATTGAAATGGCCGGGGGTCAGCACGACGCAAACCGGGTTGGCGCCAGCGCTCAGCGGCGTCACTGATCGCATCGTTTCAAGCAACTTATCCGGATAGCTATCGACCGCTGCCACCCGTAGCGCCCGGAAAAGCTCGGGGCAGAGCCGCAGCATCGCCTCACGATTTTCGAGCATGTACGACACGCCAGACGGCGTGCGCGCATTATCCTCCAGCACGAAGAAGTCATTGGGGCCGGTGCGTACCAGATCGATCCCGCAAATATGCGCCCACACCCCATGCGGCGGGCGCATCCCCGCAATTTCCGGGCGGAACTGCGCATTGCCGAAGATCAGATCAGGCGGCAACACGCCTTCGGCCATGATCCGCCGCTCGCCATAAATATCGTCTAGGAACGCGTTGATCGCCTCGACCCGCTGGACCAGCCCTTCGGACAACCGTGCCCATTCATCGGCCAGGAAAACACGCGGCACGATGTCGAAGGGAATGATCCGCTCGGCAGCGTCGCTGTCCCCATAAACAGCAAAGGTAATGCCAAGCTGGCGAAAGGTTGCTTCGGCGGC
>JAIERC010000427.1 GCA_019747165.1 Sphingomonas sp.
GGGCGCTGCTTGGCCGACCCGGAATCGCCATGGTCGGCGCGCGCAACGCCTCAGCGGCGGCCTGCCGCTTTGCCCGCCAGCTTGGCCATGATCTGGCCAGTGAAGGCGTCGTGGTCGTCTCCGGGCTGGCGCGCGGTATCGACACCGCGGCGCATGTCGGCGCGCTTGGCGGGCAAATGGGGGGTGGCGGCACGATCGCGGTGGTGGCGACGGGCATCGACATCGCCTTCCCGCCGGAAAATGCCGAATTGCAGGAACGGATCGCAAGCGAGGCGCTGTTGATCGCCGAACAACCCCCGGGCACCGAACCGCGCGCGCGCCATTTCCCCTATCGCAACCGGATCATCGCCGGGTTGGCGATGGGGACCGTCGTCGTCGAGGCGGCACCCAAATCGGGGTCGCTGATCACGGCGCGATTGGCAGCGGAAGCCGGTCGTGAGGTCATGGCCGTCCCCGGCAGCCCGCTCGATCCGCGGGCGCAAGGGTGCAACCAGTTGATCCGCGACGGTGCGACATTGGTGCAAAATGCCGCCGATATTCTGGAGCAGGTCCGCCCGATCGATCCGCGCATGGTGCGGATGCCGACCAGCCCCTTTGGAAGCGCACCGCTCGAGGATGCCAGCGATGCAGAACGGCGGGCGATTACGGCATTGCTGGGCGCGGTCGCCGTGCCGGTCGACGAACTCATCCGCCAATCAGGTGCAGCGCCAGCGATTGTGCAAACCGTGCTGCTCGAACTCGAGCTGGCCGGTCGGCTGGAACGGCATGCCGGCGGCCGGGTAAGCCTCACCCACTAGCGGCGGACGCTTACGGCGCGTCGCTCAATGCCGCCAGTTGCGGGGGGGACCCCGGCAGTTTCGGACTGCCATCGGGGGTCGCGGCCAGATCAATCACGCACATTGCACCGTAACCGGCATGCGGCCCACAGTCGATGCCGGCGAATTGGTAAAGCCCCGAGAAAACCAAAGCGCGGTGACCGCGCCGCGCGACGCCATCATCAACGATCAATTGCCGAACGACGCTGCGCGGATCGGGCGGGCCGTAAGAGATCACCTCACCGACATAGATGTTACCGCCGTGCAACCGCATCCGCGCGCTGGGATCGAGCCCCGCCAGCGTCAGGTGGCCGACCCGCGTGCTGGTGGCTTGATCCGCCACCAGCGCCCCGGCCCCACGCGCGAGCACCAGCGATCCGCCAAGCGGCCCAAGCGCGGGTTGCCGATCGAGAAAGGCGATCGCGTCATCCACGGCAGCGGTGCCCTCGCGCGTCATGATGCCGTCGGGGCTTTCGGGGGAATAAACGACCAGACCGTCAAATCCGTCGCGATACCTGCGAAGTTCGTCAGCATAGCCTTGCGGATCCGCGCGCGCGCGGTTCAGCTCGGTCAAAACAGCGTCATTCAAACGGGGATCGATGCCGGTGTCTGCCGACATCAGGGCCAGCATCGCCGCGATCATCGTCTGCATCAGCATCGCACGCCCCCTTACCCCTGTCGCAAGAGACAGAAGGCTGGCGCAGGCGCCTTAACAATCCGTAAATCTACCGGTATCGCGATTGTCAGGGGGCACCCCCCGCGTCTATCTGGCAACCGCTTGACGAACCGCCCGCCGGATCGCCACCCTCGCGCGTACACGTAAGGACGCTTGAAAC
>JAIERC010000062.1 GCA_019747165.1 Sphingomonas sp.
AACACGAAAAGGGGCGGCGCGATCCATTCGCACCACCCATTCAACGCCGCTCGATCAGGCCTCAGCGGCAGATGCGAACGCGCACAGGCTGCTGCCAATAGGGGTCCCACTGGCGCACGACGCGGCAGCGATTGAACCGGGGGCGATAATTATAGGCGTAATAGCCATCGTCCGGGTAATAACCGTGATCGTTATAATAGTTAAAGTCATAGCGCCGGTCAAAACCGCGATCATCGTAAAAACGGTCGCGATAACGGTCATTATTGTTCGACGCGATCGCCGCGCCAATCGCAAGGCCAGCAATCCCGGCAATCACCGCGCCGCCGCCATTTCCGCGACGATCACGACCATAATAACGCTGCGCTTCGGCGGGGGCCGCAACGCTCAGGGCAGTGGCGGCGAGGGCGAACCCAAGGCCGGCTTTCTTCAACATCGACTTCATGTCCGATCTCCTCATCTCAACCAGCCCGAGCCCCGATATGCCCCCGATTTGACAGCACCACAGGAAGAGCCTGTTGCATTGGGTAGGCGAGTCGCGCTGAACTGTTTCCGAACGCGGCGTTCATGCCACGTTTAACCATGAAGCGACCGGCAACGCCCAGCGGGGAGAGTATAGCGATGGCATATTGGCTGATCAAATCCGAACCCGAAAGCTATGGCTGGGCGCAGTTGGTGGCCGATGGCCACACCGAATGGACCGGGGTGCGCAACCACAGCGCCGCCATCAACCTGCGCGCGATGGCGGTGGGGGACGAAGCGCTTTTCTATCACAGCGTCAGCGACAAGGCGGTGGTTGGCATCGCCCGCATCGCGCGCAGCTGGCGGCCGGACGGTGACGACGGGAAATGGGCATCGGTACAGGTTGAACCCCTCCGCGCCCTGCCCCGCCCCGTCACCCTGGCGGCGATCAAGGCCGAGCCAGCGCTCGCGGCGATGGAGCTGCTCCGCCAATCGCGGTTATCGGTATGTCCCGTACGTGCCGATGAATGGGCGGTGGTGGTGGCGATGGGCGAACTAAAAGGCTGATGCCGCCCCAGCGTCATGGCGCGACCGCTAACCTGCTAACCACTTGATCTTTCGGATGTAGAAAGACCTGACCGGTCGGTTCTGTGAATCAAGCGCCGGGGACATGGTTGCCCGTCTGAGCAACAGCTTACAGGTTAGGGTGGCGAATTCATCGGGGTTAGTGCGGTAAAGCACGCGGCAGCCATCAACCTTACCCGTCTCGTTCACATCAAGGCGGAAGATCAAGCTACCGCTTTGCCCATTTTGCAGCGCTCCAGAGGGATAATCATTTGCAGTGAACCATCGCTCCGGCGTGCCCGTTGGCTCCGCGAATTTGGTTAGATTGGCCTGAACATCAGGATCAAAGCCCCAGGATTTTACCAAATTGGTCGTGCATTGCCGCATCGCCTTAAAAACCGCCCCCAAAGGGCCCGTTTCCAACCGATATTGCCGCCGGGATGAGAGTTTAAGGGTGATGGATTGGGTCGCAGCTTCTTTTTCAGGCGTCACTCTTGAATCGGTAGGTTCATCCTTCGCCAGATAGTCTTTGCCATCTATCCGCAAGCTTGAAATCATCAATAGTGGCACTTTACGGGGAATCTGGGCGGTGCCAGCCAGCGCGGACCGCTTGATAAAGCCTTGTTGCG
>JAIERC010000096.1 GCA_019747165.1 Sphingomonas sp.
AGGTCGGCTCCGCGCAGAAGGTCGCGACGCGCAACGCCCCCATGTCATAACGCTCAAGATCGGCGAGGTTTGACGGATCGGACATCACCGATTTCAGGAAGGTCACGCCAGCCTTGAAGATCGTGACCCCATGCCGCTCGATCATCGACGCAAAGCGCCCGGCATGCGGGAAGACTGGCGATCCTTCCGACACCACGCTCGTCACCCGCGTCATCAGCGGTGCGCAGATCAGATAGCTCTGCCCTGTGATCCAGCCCGGATCGGCGACGACGAACAGCGTATCACCCGGCCGCGCATCGAACGACACCTTCATCGTATGCGCGACGCCTGCCGCATAGCCGTGCGCGTGGACGATGCCCTTGGGCTTGCCCGTTGAACCCGATGTATAAATGAAGAACATCGGATAATCGGCATCGACTGGCAGCGGCTTAGACGATGCCCAGATCGCCGACACGAAATCTGCGTCCGGTAGCGCCAGCAACTCGTCCTGCGACGTTACCGCAAAGCCAGCCTCGCGCGCCTTGGCGAGCAAGGATTCCAGCGCCGCATCGGTCAGTTCATGGCTCCAGCGGTCGCGCTCTTCGCGCCAGATGATGTCGGGCTGCGCGGTGTGGCGCACCACGATCACCGTTTCCACGCGCGGCGGCAGGGTGACCAGACTCGATGCGATCGCGATCCGCACCCGCGCAGCATCGGCAGCGCTGATCCGCCCCTCGCTCCCCAAGGTGATCAGCGCGCGACCAACCCCGCGCATGATGTCCGACCGCTCGACCGAGACTTCGCCCGACAGCGTTTCCTTGACCGTAGCGAGGATTGTCGCGCTATCCGCCGCCGGCAGTTCGAGATCGATTTCTGACAAAATCGCCAGCGCCGTTGTCACGGGCACATAATTATCAAGCGCCGGATCGGTATAGGCGTTCTTGAATGCCGCGACTTGCGCGTTGCGATAACTGCCATCCGACGTGACGATCACCCGCGCGCCCGCATCGCAAATCCGGTCCGAAAGCGTCTTGTCGCTGAACCCGCCGAACACGGCGGTATAGACGATCCCCAACCGCTTGGCCGCTTCGGTCCAGTAAATCTGCGGCACGATGCTCGGCATGTTGAGCGCAATGCGATCGCCCGCCTTCAGCCCCAGCGCCTGCAGTGCCAGCGCGCATTTTGCCGTTTCCAGCAGCAATTTCTTGCGCGACACGGTGAAGCAATCCACCGGTGCCCCGCGCCCGCCGCCTGCGGACATGTCCCAGCGATCGCCTTCAAAGATCAGCGCCGCCTCATCGCCGTGCCCACTCAGGACATGACGATCGACTTCGCTAAAGCAGGCATTGGTCCGCCCGCCGACGAACCAGCGCCAATGCGGCGGCTCGCTGGCATCGAATGCTTTGGTCCAAGGCGCGAAATTGGCCGGCAAATCCGCAGTAACCGCAGCCGCAGTCGCCGCATCCCAGCCCGACCAGCGGCCATCATCGCCGCGCGCCAGCCAAGCCCCTGCGCTGCCGATGTGATCGATAAACCAGTGCATTGCGCTGGCGGCAATCGCGCCGTGAAAGGCACCAGGATCGGCCAGACAGGCACTGCGCATCGTGCGCCAATCATCGCCCGACCGTACCGGATTACTGGAGGCAGCGGGAACGGGCACGGAAAACGTTGAAGCAAGCTCA
>JAIERC010000490.1 GCA_019747165.1 Sphingomonas sp.
CAACGGTGTTCACGCCATTGTTCCTGCTGTTCCTGCTGTCGCCGCTTTTCCTGATCGGCTTTGCCACGGTTGGCGCGCTTGGCGGGTCGACGCTCGCGCGCGGTCCGGCTGACAAATCGCGAATCATCGCCTTTGTCGCGCCGGCAGACGGCAAGCTGCTCTTGGCCGCTGATGGCAAGCTGCGCGGGTTGTTCCGGGATCGCGATGCTCCGCCAGCATTGACCGCCGAGCCCGCGGGCGACGATCCTGCCAAGCGCGCCAAGGCGGCGTTTGAGACCAAGGACTTTGACGCAATTGCAGTGCTTTATGGCCCGCTTGATCGACCGCAGATTCTGCACATTGAGCGCGGCACCCGATCAGCCGATTATCTGACCCAGCTCGCCGAAATCGTGGTCCGGCAGCGTGCCTCGGGCGGTGGCGGCCCACTCAGCGTCGCGACCAGGACCGTGATCAAACCCAGCATCGTCTCGCGATCGAGCAACAATGCCGCTGCGCTGATCGGCGTTACCGGCATCTTCTTCCTTACCTTGTTCCTGTCCGGCCAGGCCGTGGGCACAATGGCTGAGGAACGCAGCAACAAGGTGATTGAGATTCTCGCTGCCGCCGTCCCGCTCGAATCGGTGTTTCTTGGCAAGCTGCTTGGCATGTTTGGCGTGGCGGTGCTGTTTGTCACCTTTTGGGGGACGCTGATCAGCCAGATCGGCTCTTTTCTGCCGGGCGGCGGCGCCGCGCTCAACGGCCTGGCTCCGGCGGTGGGTATGCCGATGTTCATCCTGCTGTTCTGCGCCTATTTCACCATGGCCTATATGTTGTTGGGCGCGGTTTTCCTTGGGGTAGGCGCGCAGGCATCGACGATGCGCGAAATCCAGATGCTGTCGCTACCGATCACCATCGTCCAGATGGCGATGTTCGGCTTGGCATCGAGTGCCGCCGCCGATCCGGGTACATCAATTGCGCTGCTGGCAGAAGTTTTTCCGCTCAGCTCGCCCTATGCGATGGCCGCCCATGCCGGCAACAGGCCGGAAATCTGGCCGCATCTCGCCGCCTTGGCCTGGCAGCTGCTCTGGGTGTCGATCACCATATGGGTGGGCGCCGGGGCATTTCGGCGCGGCGTGCTCAAATCGGGTAGCGGTCGCAAGCCCTTTGCGCTGTTCGCTCGGCGCGCATCGCGGAAGGATGGCGGGTACGCTATTGACACGAATGTAAGTTAGTAGTGAGGTGCGCCAATAGGAGATAAACCATGGCAACGCTGGCACCATCACCAACGCATTCGAACGGCATCGATCCCCTCGATGTGAGCCGCGCCGAGCTGTACCGCGACGATGTCTGGCAGGCACCGTTTCGCCAGCTGCGCGAACAATCGCCCGTCCATTATGTGCCGCAAAGCGATTTTGGGCCCTATTGGTCGATCTCTACCTACAAGCCGATCGTCGAGGTCGAATCGCTGCCTGATCTCTATTCCTCCGAAGTTGGCGGCATCACGCTGGCCGATTTCGATGAGGAGATGCCGGGCGCGGTCAAAATGCCGATGTTCATCGCCATGGACCGCCCCAAACATACCGGCCAGCGTCGTACTGTCGCCCCCGCTTTCACGCCCAGCGAAATGGTGCGGATGACCGACAATATCCGGCTGCGGACCGCCGAAATCCTCGATTCGCTGCCCT
>JAIERC010000338.1 GCA_019747165.1 Sphingomonas sp.
CGATGATCACCCCTGGGCGCAGGCCTTTGTGATCATCGAAGCGGTCAAGATTGAAATTGGTTCAAGGGACGATGATAATGCCGGGAGATGAGTTGACGATGGACGGCGCAGGCCCAACCGACGCCGTCGCGAAGGCCGCCGCCACTCCGGGCACTGACTGGTTGGGCGAAGCGCGCGGTATTTTGTGGCTCGTCCTGGCCGTGCTTGGCTTTCACAGCTTTGTCGCAAAGCCTTTTTACATTCCGTCTGAATCGATGCTGCCGGGCCTGTTGATTGGTGACCGGCTGGTGGTGACGAAATATCCCTATGGCTATTCCTTCGTCTCGCCGACCTTCCACTTGTTGCCGTTCATCCCCGGTCGGCTGTTTGGGAGGCTGCCCGAACGTGGCGACGTCGTGATCGTCACGCCGCCGGGATCGACCGAGGATTATATCAAGCGCGTGATCGGCCTGCCCGGCGATACGCTTGATGTCCGCGACGGGGTTGTGTCGCTGAATGGTGTCGCGGTGAAGCGGGGAAAGCTGCATGAAAAGCTGATTCCAGTCGATGCCAACGCGACCTGCACCGATTATTCTGGGGCATTGCGCGCCGGCGCTGATGGCGTGTTTACCTGCCATCTGCCGATCGTGACTGAAACCCTGCCCAATGGCCGGAGCTATGATACGGTCGAGCTCGGCTATAGCCCCGGCGATAATTATCCTGCCGTGAAGATTCCAGCGAACCATGTTTTTCTAATGGGCGATAATCGCGACCGCAGCGCCGATAGCCGTTTTGCGCTTGGCGAACCCGACAAGGGACTGGGTGGCCCAGTGCCCTGGGAATATCTTGGTGGCCGCGCTGAATTCATTACCTTTTCGGTCGATGGCACCAGCAGCTGGAACCCGATCAGCTGGTTCACCGCCTTTCGGTCGGGCCGAGCCGGTAAGTCGCTTCATGCCCGTCAAGCGAGCACTGCGATTGATGCCGCACCGTTAGCACCGCCCTCGGCTGCCGCCCAAACAACGGCCGCGACCAAGGCGCCATGAGCAAACCGCCCGTTGATATCGTCGCCGGTCCCGCGCCGAACGAATTCAGCGATCCATTTGTCCGCAAGGAATTGAAGCGCGCCGCCGTCTGGCTGGGGCTGGCGGCAGCGATTGCGCTGATGGTGCTGCTGATTCAGCCCTTGCTGATCATCTTTGGTGGCCTGGTTTTTGCCTCGATGCTCGATGGCGGCGTTCGGCTGCTTGGGCGCGTTCTCCCCATTGGTCGCGGCTGGCGGCTGGCGATCGTGATGCTGCTGAGCATCGCCTTTCTGGTCGGCACCCTGTATTTGACTGGGGTGCAGGTCGCTGACCAATTTGCTCAATTGCGCACCACGCTGGACGCGCAGGCGCAGCGCGCGATCGCCTGGGCAGTGGAGCATGGCATGGTGCCGGGGCGGGCCGATGTGAATGGTCTGATCCAGCAGGCGCTCGGCTCGTTCGGGCGATTGACGTCTTGGATCGGCACGGCGGTTGGCGCAATAGCGAGCCTGGTGATGGTGGCGGTGATCGGCCTGTTTGTGGCAATCGAACCCAGGCTTTATGAACGCGGGTTACAATGGATGATCCCGCAGGATCTGCGCAGCGAATTCGCCATCACGATTGGCCGGATGGCGTACACAATGCGTCGCCTGCTCGCCGG
>JAIERC010000428.1 GCA_019747165.1 Sphingomonas sp.
GCCGATCGCATGGATGAGGTTCCGCGCTCAGTTCTGATTCTTGATCCCATCCTGCTCTTCCTTATCATGGGCGGAAGTCGCTTTATGTACCGCGCCTGGAAGGACGGAATATTGTTTTCAACACGCCAGCTAGATGCTCAGCCGGTGATTGTCCTGGGCGGCGGCGGTGCGGCTGCCTTGCTGTTGCGCGATCTCGTAGGAAATCCACAATGGCGCGCGGTTGCGGTGTTGGATGATGACAGAAGCAAGGCCGGCTTGCGCTTGCTGAACGTGCCGGTACTGGGTGCCTTGGACAGCATCAAGGTGCACGCGGAACGGTTGTCGGTGACACACGCCATCGTCGCCATGCCGACAGCCTCGGTCGCCGAACGGCGTCGCGCAATGGAGCTGGCGGTGGATGCCGGGTTGCGTGTTCTTGTGCTGCCGGCCATGAGCGACGTTCTGGCCGGCAAAGTCTCCGTTTCGCAGGTTCGCAATGTCGAGCTCGAGGATTTGCTCGGTCGTGATGCGGTTCAGTTGGATGATGCGGGTCTGAGCCTGCTGTTTGCCGGGCAAACGGCGCTGGTAAGCGGCGCTGGCGGCTCGATCGGGTCTGAGTTGTGTCGCCAGATTGCGCGCTATAAACCTGCCCGCATCGTTTTCTATGAGCTGTCGGAGTTTGCGCTTTATCGTATTGAGCAGGAGTTCAACACCCAGTTTCCCGAAGTCGAGGCCATTTATATCGTGGGAGACGTAAAGGACGAAGCCCTGCTTGATCGCACCTTTGCGGACTACCGTCCGGTTGTTGTGTTTCATGCCGCAGCGTACAAGCATGTCCCCTTGATGGAAAAGCAGAATGCGTGGCAGGCAGTGCGGAACAATGTGCAAGGGACATTGCGCTTGGCCCGGGCTGCTGTGAAATACGGCGCAAGGGAGTTTGTGCTGGTGTCCACCGACAAGGCCGTCAATCCGACCAATGTCATGGGGGCTACCAAGCGTCTGGCCGAGAAAGTCTGTCAGGCGGTACAGGCCGATGCAGAGCAGACACGCTTTGTCATGGTGCGCTTCGGCAATGTGCTGGGCAGCAGCGGCAGCGTGATCCCCAAGTTCCGCGAGCAGATCGCTGCAGGTGGTCCTGTGACCGTGACGCACGCTGAGATCACGCGCTACTTCATGCTCATCCCCGAGGCCTGCCAGCTGGTGCTGCAGGCAGGCCTGCAGGCGAGCGAGGGGAGCGAGCGCGGGCGCGTCTTTGTGCTCGACATGGGCGAGCCGGTGCGGATATACGATCTTGCGCGAGACATGATTCGCCTGTCTGGTTATACCGAGGAAGAGATTCGGATCGAAGTGACGGGCTTGCGTCCTGGCGAGAAGCTCTATGAAGAGCTGCTGGCGGATAGTGAACAGACGCTGCCTACGCCCCACCCCAAATTGCGTGTGGCCTGCCCCGAGCAGATCCCGGATGCCGCTTGGTTGGCGGCGCTGGAACAATGGCTGGCGCAGCCCTTGTCGAACGAAGACGAAACCAAACGGCATTTGCAGCGACTGATTCCCGAGTACGCGCCTGCCGCGCACTGAGCATGGCCACTTACGCGATCGGAGATTTACAAGGTTGCCATGCCGAGTTGCAGGACCTGCTGGCGCTGACCGGGTTCAATTCGCAGCGTGACCGTCTCTGGCTGGTTGG
>JAIERC010000091.1 GCA_019747165.1 Sphingomonas sp.
CCAACCAGCCAGAGACGGTCACGCTGCGAATTGAACCCGGTCAGCGCCAGCAGGTCCTGCAACTCGGCATGGCAACCCTGCAAATCTCCGATCGCGTAAGTGGCCATGCTCAGTGGGCGGCAGGCGCGTACTCGGGAATCAGTCGCTGCAAGTGCCGTTTGGTTTCGTCTTCGTTCGACAAGGGCTGCGCCAGCCATTGCTCCAGCGCCGCCAGCCAGGCGGCATCCGGGATCTGCTCGGGGCAGGCCACACGCAATTTAGGGTGGGGCGTAGGCAGCGTCTGTTCACTATCCGCCAGCAGCTCTTCATAGAGCTTCTCGCCCGGACGCAAGCCCGTCACTTCGATCCGAATCTCTTCCTCGGTATAACCCGACAGGCGAATCATGTCTCGCGCAAGATCGTATATCCGCACCGGCTCGCCCATGTCGAGCACAAAGACGCGCCCGCGCTCGCTCCCCTCGCTCGCCTGCAGGCCTGCCTGCAGCACCAGCTGGCAGGCCTCGGGGATGAGCATGAAGTAGCGCGTGATCTCAGCGTGCGTCACGGTCACAGGACCACCTGCAGCGATCTGCTCGCGGAACTTGGGGATCACGCTGCCGCTGCTGCCCAGCACATTGCCGAAGCGCACCATGACAAAGCGTGTCTGCTCTGCATCGGCCTGTACCGCCTGACAGACTTTCTCGGCCAGACGCTTGGTAGCCCCCATGACATTGGTCGGATTGACGGCCTTGTCGGTGGACACCAGCACAAACTCCCTTGCGCCGTATTTCACAGCAGCCCGGGCCAAGCGCAATGTCCCTTGCACATTGTTCCGCACTGCCTGCCACGCATTCTGCTTTTCCATCAAGGGGACATGCTTGTACGCTGCGGCATGAAACACAACAACCGGACGGTAGTCCGCAAAGGTGCGATCAAGCAGGGCTTCGTCCTTTACGTCTCCCACGATATAGATGGCGTCGACTTCGGGAAACTGGGTGTTGAACTCCTGCTCAATACGGTAAAGCGCAAACTCCGACAGTTCATAGAAAACGATGCGAGCGGGTTTATAGCGCGCAATCTGGCGACACAACTCAGACCCAATCGAGCCACCCGCACCGCTTACCAGTACTGTTTGCCCGGCAAACAGCAGGCTCAGACCCGCATCATCCAACTGAACCGCATCACGGCCGAGCAAGTCCTCGAGCTCGACATTGCGAACCTGAGAAACGGACACCTTGCCCGCCAGAACATCACCCATGGCCGGCAGCACCAGCACACGCAACCCGGCATCCACCGCCAGCTCCATTGCGCGGCGCCGTTCGGCGACGGAGGCTGTCGGCATGGCGACAATGGCGTGTGTCACCGACAACCTTTCCGCATGCACCTTGATGCTGTCCAAGGCCCCCAGCACCGGGACGTTCAGCAAGCGCAAGCCCGCCTTGCTTCTGTCATCATCCAACACCGCAACCGCGCGCCACTGAGGATTTCCTACGAGATCGCGCAACAGCAGTGCCGCTGCACCGCCGCCGCCCAGGACAATCACCGGCTGGGCATTCAGCTGGCGAGTTGAAAACAATATCCCGTCCTTCCATGCACGGTATATGAATCTGCTTCCGCCCATGATAAGGAAGAGCAGGATGGGATCAAGAATCAGAACTGAGCGCGGAACCTCATCCATGCGATCGGC
>JAIERC010000434.1 GCA_019747165.1 Sphingomonas sp.
AACAGGCCAATATGGGGTTCAAGGATTTCGGGCTGACCTATGGCAACCCCGATTTCGTCAAATATGCCGAAAGCTATGGCGCGATCGGCCACCGGGTCGACAATGCCGAAGGGCTGCCCGCCTTGCTCGCGCACTGCCTCGACACGCCGGGGGTGCATCTCATTGATTGCCCGGTCGACTATTCGGAAAACGACCAGATTTTGAACAAGGACATCAAGCAGCTCAGTGCCGCCGTCTGATCCCATAATCCCCGCCCGGCACCGGGCGGGGGAGAGGCTTTCCCGATGACCCAGCTCCAGTCTGTTTATCCGCTTTATTTGAACAACAAGGCGGCACAGCCCAACACTGATCTGGCGGTGACCGACAAGTTCACCGGCGAGGTGGCGTTTCGCGTGGCGCAGGCCGATGCGGCGACGATCAACGAAGGGATCGCCGGTGCCGTCCGCGCAGCCGAGCCGATGGCCCGGCTGGCGGCCTATGAACGCCAGGCGGTGCTCCAACACTGCGTCGATCGCTTCAAGCAGCGCTTCGATGAGCTGGCCTATGCGCTGTGTGTCGAGGCCGGCAAGCCGATCAAGGATGCCGAGGGTGAAGTCACCCGCTTGATCGACACTTTCCGCATTGCCGCTGAAGAATCGGTCAGGATGACGGGCGAGGTGCAACCGCTCGATATTTCGCCCCGCGCGCGCGGCTATCAGGGGATGTGGAAGCGCGTGCCGATCGGGCCGTGCAGCTTCATTTCGCCTTTCAACTTCCCGCTCAACCTGGCCGCGCACAAGATTGCGCCAGCGATCGCGGTCGGCTGCCCGTTCGTGATGAAGCCTGCCAGCCGCACGCCCTTGGGCGCGATCATCATGGGCGAGATTTTGGCCGAGACTGATTTGCCCGAGGGTGCCTTTTCGATCCTGCCGGCGCACCGCGAGGGCGCTGATCTGTTTACCGAGGATGATCGGCTGAAGCTGTTAAGCTTTACCGGATCGCCCGGTGTCGGCTGGGATTTGAAGGCCAAGGCCGGCAAGAAAAAGGTCGTGCTCGAACTCGGCGGCAATGCGGCGGTGATCGTCGATCACGATGCCGATCTCGACGATGCGGTTGAACGGATCATCTTCGGTGCCTTTTACCAATCGGGCCAGAGCTGCATCGGCGTGCAGCGGATTATCATCCATGCCGATATCTATGATCGATTCCGCGACATGCTGGTGGCCCGCGCCGCAACGCTGGTGGCGGGCGATCCCAAGGACCGCGCGACCTTTATCGGCCCGATGATTTCGGAGGGCGAAGCCCGGCGACTCGATGGCTGGGTGCAGGAAGCCGTGGCGAGCGGCGCGCGCCTGCTGTGCGGCGGCAAGCGGACCGGCGCGATGCTGGAGGCGACCTTGCTCGAGAATGTCAGCCGCAGCGCCACTGTCTACCGTGAAGAAGCCTTTGGCCCGGTCGCGATGCTCAGCAGCTTTACGGATTTCGATGCCGCGCTTGACGAAGTCAATGACAGCAAGTTCGGGCTGCAAGCCGGTATTTTCACGCGCGACCTGTTCAAAGCCTTGCAGGCGTGGGACATGCTGGATGTCGGCGGCGTTGTGATCGGCGACGTGCCTAGCTACCGCGTCGACAACATGCCCTATGGGGGGGTGAAGGATTCAGGGTTGGGCCGTGAGGGAATCAGATTCGCGA
>JAIERC010000221.1 GCA_019747165.1 Sphingomonas sp.
GCACCTTGTCGCCCGGATTGATTGCCACGCCGCCGTCAAGTTCGACATGCGCGTGAAAATGCTCGTGGCTGTTTTCGATTTCGATCCGGCACGGTGTGTCAAACCGTGTCCGCGAAAAGCTAATCACCGGGCAGTCTCCGGGCGGGTGAGCAGATCAAGGAACGTTGCACGGTTCGTTGACCCAAAGGAATTGAGTTCGATTGAACGCCCTGTGACGGTATCCGTCAATGATAATTCGCCGTCTTTCCACAGCGTGAGTTCAAATGGCGGTGTTGAGGTAATGCCCTGCATGCGACGCTCCCGGGCAAGCCCGCGCATCACGCCGCGAATGAAGCCGCTATTGGTGCCGGGTTCGAGCAACAATGCCGTATTGCCGGTGCCGACATCCTCAATCACGACCGCACCATCGGCGCGATCGGAAAAGCGCAGCTTGCGGCTGGCGATCGGCGCCACTTTCTGTTCCGCGCGCATCAGCACGGGCGATGCCGCGGGCGGCAATTGCATGATTCGCGCGGCGCTGGTGATCGCGATCGACGAAACCACCAGAAAACCGGCCATGATCAGCGCGCCTTTGGGGACGTCTACATGATGGGAATGCGGGGCAGTGGTCATGCAGCAACAGCCTGTTCTTCTGCCTGGGCGCGACGCGCGGCGGCTTCAATGGGGACGACGCGACCGTCGGTCTGGATCGACAGACAGGCGCGGGCAAGCAGCGTCGCAACGGCGTCAACATCGGGCACGGCGCGCATCATTGGCTGCGGTTCAACATAATGCCAGGCACGGGCATGCGGCCAAAGCGCTGCATAGCCAAGCCGCTGTTCGCTGTTCAGCTTGATTGCCAGGTCGCCAGTGCCATTTGCGCGGTGGCGCAGATCGACATTGCCGATGATCCCGAGCGGCAGATTGATGCACTTGGGCAGCGCGACGCCAAAGCGAAGCACGACGCGACGATCGGTCAGCGTATAGATGGTCGACCGTGCGACTGCCCAGGCGAGGAGGTGAAGCAGCGCCAGGCCAACAATCATCCCGCCTACGGTGATTGCAACGCCCGCCAGATCGGAAGGGGCCTCAACCCCGCGCCACAGTGCCGCACCAAGGGCAAATGCCGTCAGCGCGGCGAAATAGGCGGCAACCGTGCCGGTATGAAAAGCCGTGCGGGCCAGCACGCGCCAATTGGGCGCGCCCTGCCAGATGATCGTCTCGCCCTTGGGGAGCAGGCCCGGCAAACCCGGGACCGGCTCCATTTCATATTCCGTCATCATATCAGCGGCTCCGAACGATCGGCGGTCGCGTAGAGATAGCCGCCGCCGAAATAGGCCTGGACGCGTTCTTCTTCGTACAGGGTGATGACACCCGTGCCTTCGATGGCCGGGGCATCGGCGAACTGGGCGGCGGTGATCGCGGTGGTGGTGACAGTCTGGCGGTAACGGCTGACCGAGGCGACTGTCATTGGCATCAGCACCTGGCGAGCACCGGTATCGACCTGGAGATAACGGATCATGCGATCGGCCTTGTCGATCCAGATGTCGCTTACCGTGCCTGCTTTTTTGCCATCATAAGCGACAACCACATAGCCGCGTGGGTCGGCATCTTTCCGTTCGAGGAAGAAGCCTTCGGCGGTGCTCAGCGGCACGATGCGGGCATGGCCTTCCCAATCGAGATCGGGGCGCTTGGCGC
>JAIERC010000242.1 GCA_019747165.1 Sphingomonas sp.
TCGCGAGCGTGAGCATTGGCCGCATCCGCTTGCCGCCGCTCGCAATCAAATGACCCGCCAGTTCTGGAATGAGCGGAATTTTTGACTGCATGCGATCGAGGATCACCGCATTGACGAGGTTCATATCCATCGCCACCAACGTCACCATCGGATCGAGTGACGGCTGCGACCGGGGGTCGATGCGGTGGATGGTCGCGGTCATAGGTTGGCGATGTGACGCCTTGATGGGTCAAACGCAAGGGGATGCAGCTTGCGCGCGCGTCCCTCCCCGCCCAAAAAGGGCACCAGACCGCAAAAAAGGAAAAATCGACGTGCCGGACGAAACGCTGCGCAGCTATCGCCAGAGCATCGACAATATCGATGCCGCGCTGGTCTTCCTGCTCGCCGAACGGTTCAAGGTGACTCAGGCAGTGGGGCGGCACAAGGCAACGCATGGCTTGCCGCCAGCCGATCCGGGGCGCGAAACGGCGCAGATTGCGCGGTTGCGATCATTGGCCAAGGACGCCCAGCTCGATCCCGAATTTTCCGAAAAATTCCTGCGCTTCATCATCGATGAGGTGATCCGCCACCATGAGAAAATGCGCGATGCCTGAAAGGGCATGATCGATCGAGATGCCTTAGAGCGTGATGACGTTAGGTCGCTTCAACGTCATTCCCGTTCGGGCTGAGCCCTTCGACTGCCTGCCAAGGCAGGCGCTCAGGACTGGCTACAGCCTGAAGGGCTGAAGTCGAAGCCCACGCGCTCCGCATGCCCTTCGACTTCGCTCAGGGCGAACGGAGTTTGGGTTGGACCAATCCAAAGTCATCAGACTCTAGCGTTCCGGGACGGACTCAGCCCTTGTCCGCAGCGGCGACGGCCGCTTGGCGGCGCAGGCTGCGCACCTCCTGCGCCTGCCAGACCAGCATTGCGGGAATACCGATCGAAATGTCGCGCGCGCGCTTGACCAGTGACAAGGCGAGACCCGCGCTAGGCGACAAGCCAAAGATCGGGCCGAGCAAGACATAGGCCGCCTCTTGGACGCCGATCCCGCCCGGAATCGCAAAGGCGACGGTGCGCAGCGTGAAGATCAGCGCCTCCAGCGCCAATAGCGCGCTCACCCGCAGCTGGAACCCCATCAGCCAAAGCGCGACCCAGGCGCCAAAAGCGGCAAAGACCCAGGCGACAAGATGCAGCAGGAACGCCAAAATCACCCTGCCGCGCAACCGGTAAATCGCATCGAGTTCAACGGTCAGCGCCGCCATCGTCGCGACCGATCCAGGCAGCAACCGCCCGGCGAGGCCTTGCGCCATTTTCAACATCGGGCGCTGTGCAAAGGCAAAGGCGGCCATGATCGCCGCAAGCACGCCGGTGCCGCCCAGCACCATGGGCAACACGTCAGGGCCCTGCCCATCGCTCGACAACGCGGTCGCGAGCATCGCTACGCCAAACAGCGTGAACGCCAGTTGTGCGGCGAGTTCAGTGGTCTGGTCGGCAATCAGCGAGGCATAAACCAGGCTCGATCGGATACCGCCCGCAATCGCCGTTCGCGCGCCGATGACGAGACCGCCAAATTGCGAGAAGGGCAGCACATCCGTCGCCCCTTCGCGCGCGGTTCGCGCCCAGGCGAAGGTGCCGAGCTGCGCGCGCGATATCCCCGGCGCGACCGCCAGCCAGGCCGCGCCCAGCACCGTCAGGCACAAGC
>JAIERC010000239.1 GCA_019747165.1 Sphingomonas sp.
CCGTGACCGAAGAGTTTCTCCGGCCGCACAAGGAAGTCGCCTTTGCCAGCGATGGTCCGATGGGCAAGTTTGATCGTGCCCAGCTGCAGCGCGGCCTTCAGGTTTACAAGGAAGTCTGCTCGGCCTGTCACTCGCTCAGCCGCGTCGCGTTCCGCGACCTGACCAAGCTGGGTTATAGCGAAGCGCAGGTGAAGAAATTCGCTGCCGATTGGGGCGCAAAACAACAGGTACTGGACCCCAAGACCGGCGACCGGACCGAGCGCGATAACGTGCCCGCTGATAAATTTCCGACGGTATATTACCCTGGCCAGGGTGTGCCGCCCGATCTTTCGCTGATCACCAAGGCGCGTCATGGCGGCGCGGCCTATGTCTACTCGCTGCTCACCGGCTATAGCGACCAGCCTGCGGCCCTGCTGAAGCATTTCCCGGACGCGAAGACGCCCGATGGTCTGTATTACAACCCGTATTTCGCGAACCTCAACATCGCGATGCCAGCGCCGCTGGCCGATGGTTCGGTTACTTATGCTGATGGAACCAAGAACACGCTCGACCAGATGTCGAAGGATGTTGCTGCATTTCTGGTCTGGACGGCGGAGCCAGAGCTCGAACAGCGCCATTCAACCGGCTTCGCCGTGCTTGGCTTCCTGCTAATCGGGACATTGCTGGCTTATGGGTCGTATCGCACCGTCTGGCGGAATGTGAAGCATTGAGCGACATCGCTGCCATGAATGACGATCTGGCGGCGTTGATCCGCACGATCCCCGACTTTCCAAAGCCGGGGATCATGTTCCGCGACATCACCACCCTGCTGCTTGACCCCAAGGGCCTGGCAATGACGGTGGAACGCATGGTCGCCGCGGTCGATGGTCCGGTTGATCTGGTTGCGGGCATTGAGGCGCGCGGGTTCTTGTTTGCCGCAGCAATGGCGGTGCCGCTGAATGCCGGCGTGCTGCTGATCCGCAAGGACGGCAAGCTGCCTGGTGCCACAATTGCCGAGGATTACGCGCTTGAATATGGCACCGATCGGATTGCCATGCATGAAGACGCGCTGGTGCCCGGTCAGCGCGTGTTGCTGGTCGATGATCTGATCGCCACTGGCGGCACCGCACGCGCGGCGATCCGGCTGCTCAAAAAGGCTGGTGCAGCGGTGACGCAGGCGCAATTCGTTGTCGATTTGCCCGATCTAGGTGGCGCCGATGCGCTCCGGTCGGACGGGATTGAGGTCAGCGCGCTCGTCGCTTTTGGCGGGCACTGACCGCAGCGTCTATCCCCAGGTGCCGGTCCGGGTTCTGATCAGCCCAATGGCAATCGTCGTCATGACAGCGTCGCCATGCTGATTGCGCACGGTGATCCGGCTGCGATAACTCCCCATTTCCGGTCGACTTTGCGAGGGGCGCTTATCGAGAATCTCGGTTTCCACGCGCAGCGTGTCGCCGGGATAGACGGGCTTCAGCCAGCGCAGTTCCTCCTGCCCCGGCGACCCTAGCCCCGCCTGTCGCGTGTTCTTCATATTTTCGACCAGCATCGCCATCATCATCGCACAGGTGTGCCAGCCGCTCGCCGAAAGCCGTCCGAAATGGGTTTGCGCCGCCGCCTCGTCGGACAAATGAAAGGGTTGCGGATCATATTTGGAAGCGAACTCGACGACTTCCTCATGGGTGACGTGATAGCTGCCAAAGCTGGTCTTGGTGCCGGGCTCAATGTCTTCAA
>JAIERC010000050.1 GCA_019747165.1 Sphingomonas sp.
GCGACGCCTTCTATGCCCGCGAAACCGTGCGCGCGGCGCGCTATCTCGGCACGATCGGCGCGCATGAGGACCAGACCGCCTTTGTCCGCCAGATCGCGATTGATGCAAAAAGCGATAGCGATCACGCGCTTGCTACCGAATTGTCGCGCACGCTGGGTCGGCCCGATCTGGGCGTGATGGTCGGCCGCAGCGCGCTATCCAACGGGTTGCCCGATTATGCGGTCACGGGCTTCCCCAGCGTGAACGTGCCTGACAATCAGGCCAGCGCCTGGACGATGATCCACGCCATTGCCCGCCAGGAAAGCCAGTTTGATCGCGCCGCGATCAGCCGGGCCGGCGCGCGTGGGCTGATGCAGCTGATGCCGGGCACCGCCCGCGATACCGCGACCAAATTGGGCCTCCCTTATGATGGCAGCGCGCTGACCAACGATCCCGATTATAATATCCAGCTCGGATCAACCTATTTTCAGCGGATGTTCGACAATTATGGCAGCTATCCGCTCGCTGTCGCTGCCTATAATGCCGGGCCGGGCAATGTGAACAAATGGCTCAAGGCCAATGGTGACCCGCGCACCGGCGAAGTCGACATCATTGACTGGATCGAAGCGATTCCGATCTTTGAGACCAAAAATTATGTCCAGCGCGTGCTGGAAAATGCGGTGGTCTATGATCTGCTCAACCCGCAGCGTGCCCGGTCTCAAGGCCAGGCGCGGATGAGCTGGTATCTGGGGCGCCGGCCGGGGGCGTGATCCCGGTTCACATAGGCGTGCTCAGCGCCTAACCTCGCCCCATGGACGCGCCCAATTACATCACCCCGGCCGGCTATGCCGTGCTGCGCGCCGAATATGATCAACTGCTTGGACAGGAGCGCCCGCGCATCGTCGACGTCGTTTCCTGGGCGGCGGGCAATGGCGACCGATCGGAAAATGGCGACTATATCTATGGCCGTAAAAGGCTGCGCGAGATTGATCGTCGGCTCGGCTGGCTGTCGCGCCGGATGAAAGCAGCCAAAGTGATTGATCCCGCTGCGCAGATCGATCGCGGCAGGGTGTTTTTCGGGGCGACGGTTACCCTCATCGATGATGATGACGCCGAGCGCACCGTAACCCTGGTCGGCGATGATGAGGCGGACGCGGGCACAGGCAAGATCGGCTGGAGCGCCCCGCTCGCCCGCGCGTTACGCGGCGCCGGCATTGGCGACACCCGCCGCGTCACCCTGCCCGCCGGCACGCGCGATTATGAAGTCCTGGCCATCAGCTATCCGGCCTAGCGTGACCCGGAACCGTCATTATTTTCGACCGGCGCTGCGCCATTTGGGTCCGAATGTTCCGCGTGTATTTCACATCCGTGCTAGAGCGCGGTTGGGGCTCCCCCAGATCGTTGTAAAAAGAGTAGTGTAATGAGTGTGATGCGACGCGTTTTTGTCACCGGCAAAGTCCAAAATGTCGGCTACCGCGCCTGGGCAGTGCGCCGGGCACAGGCGCTTCAACTGGCCGGCTGGGTCCGCAACCTGAAGGATGGACGTGTCGAGATCTTGGTGGCGGGCGACGAAACTGCGGTCGAAACGCTGGTTGAGGAATGCCGGACCGGTCCTGAATTCGCGCTGATCGGCACCGTGATTGCCGAGAGCGCAACTGATCCCCTGCCCAAGGGCTTCACCAAGCGGTTGACCGCCTGAACAGGCCATTGGCGGTCGTTGGCGGTTCTGGTAGATTATCA
>JAIERC010000330.1 GCA_019747165.1 Sphingomonas sp.
CCGGCACCCAGATCGAGCAACTCGATCTGTGGCGTGACGGCGCTATCGAGGTGCAGGACGAGGGCAGCCAGATCGTTACGCTCGCCGCTGGTGCTGGGCCGGGGATGACCGTCATCGATCTCTGCGCTGGCGCTGGCGGCAAGACACTCGCGCTGGCAGCGGCGATGCAGGGGGAGGGGCGGCTGATTGCTGCTGATATCGATCGCGCCCGCCTGTCACGTCTCGCCCCGCGTGCCGCGCGCGCTGGTGCGACGATGATCGATACCCGGCTGCTCAATCCCGGCCATGAAGCAGAGAAACTGGCCGATCTGAGCGGGGAGGCTGACATTGTCCTGATCGACGCCCCCTGTTCGGGCACCGGCACCTGGCGCCGCAACCCCGAGGCGCGCTGGCGGCTGACCCCGACGCGGATCGATCGACTGATGGCCACCCAGGCCGACCTGATCACGCTAGCGGCAACGCTGGTGAAGCCCGGTGGCGTGCTTGTCTACATCGTGTGCTCGTTGCTTGATGATGAGGGGGCGGATCAGGTGACGCGCTTTATTGCAGCACATGCTGGTTGGCGGGCGCTGCCAATCGATCTCCCGGCCGGCCGCCGCCACGGTCCCGGCGTGCGGCTGACGCCATATCATGACTCGACGGACGGCTTTTTTGTCGCAAGACTGCAATCGCCATGCTAGCCAAAGCGAAATCTTCTGTGTTGGAGACGTCCATGCGTATCTCGTCCGTTGCTGCTGCTGTCGCGCTGACCCTGGTCACGGTGTCGACATCGCTGCATGGCCAGCGTCCCGACAGTCAGATTGATCCACGGTCACTCTCGCTGCTTGAGGCTGGCAAATCGGCCCAGGCCGCCGGCAATCTCGATGCCGCTGCCGATACACTCGAAACCGCGCTCGCGGTCGATCCGCGCAATCGTGCCGCTTTTGTGGCGCTGGGGGATGTCGCTGAAGCGCGCGGACTTTCGGGCAAGGCGATCCGTTTTTACCGCGAAGCGCTATTGCTCGAACCCAATGATCTTGGCGCGCTGAAAGGCCAGGGCAAGGCCTATGTCAGCAAGGGCGCAATCGATCGCGCACGTCAGAATCTTGTCAAAATCCGCAAGATTTGCGTGAAAGGCTGCAGCGAAGCGACGACGCTTGCCGCGGTGATCGCGCAGGGTGTGCCGGCAACGGTGATTGCCTCGCAACCGATCGGCAAGCCCGCAGTACAATGATTGCGGTTTGACAGGGTGACCTAACCCCGTTGTGCGGCTAGCGTTCGTGCCAGCGCGACAAATTCCTCGATGCTGACGGTTTCGGCCCGCCGGGTGGGCGCAATCCCCATCGCTTCAAGCGCATCAACCGCGCCGGGCACGCCCTTCAAGCTCTGGCGCAACATCTTGCGACGCTGGCCAAAGGCAGCGGCGGTGACTTGTTCCAGCATCCCCAACGGAACGCCGGCCGGGCTGTCGAGCGGCGTCAGATGGACGACCGCTGACATAATCTTGGGCGGCGGGGTGAAGGCGGAACGGTGCACCCCCATCGCGATCCGCGCGGTGGTTCGCCACTGCGCCAAGACGGAGAGGCGACCATAATGTTCGCTGTCCACTGTCGCGACAATGCGATCGGCGACTTCCTTTTGGAACATCAATGTCAGGCTTTGCCACCAGGGTGCCCAGGGCGCGGAAAGCCAGCCGACCAGCAGGGCCGTGCCGATATTATAGGGCAGGTTCGAAACGATATGCG
>JAIERC010000351.1 GCA_019747165.1 Sphingomonas sp.
CTTGAGCATCTCTCTCTCCCACAAGGTCGGATCACTAGGCGGATTCCGTACCGTAATCTCGAATAGACAGAGAGAGCGCCGCCGCGTCAAGCGAAACAAAGGTTGCCAGATGCTAAGTTTAAGGGGGCTGTTGCTAAAAAGTCATATATTGGACACAAACCCGGCCAGCAGGACCGGCTTTCAAAACCGCCAAAACCGAGGCTTGGCGGATGCCCTATGTTAGCGGTCGACCAACGGCAAAAGCTCGATTTTCTGTGCCTTAATAGCCGTTGAGCCGCGCAAATCGTTCGCGGTGGAACGCGGCATTGCCCCACATTGCCTCCAGCACCGCCGCGCGCTTGATATAGAAGCCCGCGTCATAATCATCGGTCATGCCGATGCCGCCATGCAGCTGAATCATCTCGCGGCTCGCCAGTTTCAGCGTATCCCCTGCCACCGCTTTGGCGAGCGTCACGGCTTGGTCGACATCCGATCGACCGGAATCAATCGCCTCAAGCGCGGCTTCCACCGCCGATCGCATCAGTTCAATCTCTGTGAACAGCTTTGCCATGCGGTGCTGCAGCGCCTGGAAGGTGGAAAGGAGCTGGCCGAACTGCACGCGCGTCTTCAAATAATCATTGGTGGTCTCAAACGCCTGCACGGCAAGGCCGAGCATTTCGGCACACACCGCCGCCGTTGCGCGATCGATAATGGCCTGTGTGGTAGTGCCTTCAAGCTTTTCGGCGGGTGCGCCGTCAAAACTGACTTGGGCATGGCTGCGGGAATCCGCCATTTGCCGGTGCGCTCGCGTGACACCCGGCGCGTTGCCCGCGACCAGATAGAGCCCATCCGTGGCGGCAACGACGAACAGTGCAGCGCTATCGCCTTCAGCGACAAATGCTTTCGTGCCGGTCAACTTGCCGTCCTGCACGGTGGTCGTGATTTTGGCGGGATTGTGGACTGGACCTTCGTCGATCGCCAGCGTTGCGACGACTTCACCGGTGGCGATCCGCGGTAGCCAGCTCGCCTTTTGCGACGGCGAACCGCCGAGCACGATGGCTGTCGCCGCCGCCGCCGTCGATGCAAGCGGAGAGGCAGCAAGATTACGCCCGAGCTGTTCAAGCACCAGGCCAAGCGACAAATAGCCAAAGGCCGTGCCGCCAAATTCTTCCGGAATAACAATCCCGGCCAGGCCCATTTCTGCCATCTGGCGCCAGGCATCAGCGTCATAGCCTGCCGCCGGTGCGGCATCGCGCATCTTGCGGAAAGCAGCGACGGGCGATTCATTGTCCGCCCATTCGCGCACCATGTCGCGGATCATCGTCTGTTCGTCGTTCAGTGCAGCCATGATAATCATCCTGTTCTGTCGCCCGGCCCCAACCGTCACGCCAGCGAAAGCTGTGGTCTATGGGAGTCTGGCGTATTGCGTCCCCACACGAGACCCCGGCTTTCGCCGGGGTGGCGGGGGTGGTTAGGGTGCGATGTTATTGGTGATCGAGCATCCCGAGGATACGCTTGGCGATCACGTTGTTCTGGATTTCGGTCGAGCCACCATAAATCGACACCGCCTTGCCCCAAAGCCAGGTGCGGGTCTGGGCGATTTCAGCGGCGCTGAACCCTTCGCCTTCCCAACCCAGGCCATTCATGCCCATTATCTCGATCGCCAGTTCAGCGCGGTCCTGCGTCAGCCGCGCGCCGACATTCTTCATGATCGAGGACGCCGCCGACGGGCCCTGATTGGATTTCG
>JAIERC010000488.1 GCA_019747165.1 Sphingomonas sp.
TGTCGATCAGGTGCAACCCCCAATCCTTCAGGATGGTACCGCCCACCGATACATCGCCGACGATCGTGTCCGTCCGGGGATCAGCTGGATCCGCATTCACCGTCACCGCCAGATAATGGAAGGGGCCCGTTGCCACGCATTCCGTGGAGAGCAGGCCGGGCGCCTTCACAAAACTGGTCGAAACCGGCGCGCCGTCCGCCGTCCAGGCACCTTGGCGGGCACTGGCAATCCCGGCCCCGGTGGTGCCGAGGTAATTGTCGGATATTGCCGTGCCGCCGCCCAGCGCCGCCGGGTTGGTGCAGGCTGCGACCATGCCCGGTTGTGGCACCACACCGAAGCGGCTCCCCTCGGGCGGGGGTGAATCGTTGCGGAAGGTGACATAGCTGATCAGGCAACCGGTCTGGTCCGCGCTGCGGCAAAGCGGGATCGACTTGAGATCACCGCCGACATCCTTGCCCTGTGGCACGGCGACGTTGGTGCCGAGCAGCATCGCTGAAATCAGCAATTTCTGCGTTGGTTTACCGTCAATCTCATTCTGCATCAGCACCTTCAGCACGCCCGACCCCTGGCTATGGCCGATCAGCACGACGCCGCGCCCCTTATTATCGCGCGCCAGATAATTTTCCCATGCTGCCTTCACATCGGCATAAGGGAGCGCGCGGTCAGCGGGCACAGCCTTGCCCGCCATGATCGCCTGCAGCGCGGTGAGCGTCACCTGGCGATAAAGCGGGGCGAAGACACGGCAATTCTTGGCAAAGCGCGCCGCCTGAAACGTAGCGACCTGATTTTCCTCTGGTCCCGCGATCATGTCGCTGTTGGGCGTCTTGTCGAGCGAGACGGTGGGATAGACATAGAAGCAATCGAATTTCGGCGCCGCAGCCGCGACAAATTTTTCGGTGCTGCGGGTGCCATTGGCCAGGATGACGGTAGCGTCCTGATTGGCCGAGCAAGCGTCGGTCCGACCGGGGCGGCAGAGCCAGGTGCTATCCTGAGTATAGTTCGGGGCAGGCGCTATCTCAGCAGCAGATTGTGCGATCGCTGGTGGTACGGCAAGAGTGGCGGCCAGCAGGCCAAGGGCTGCAATCAGTTTCATCGCGATCCTCCCGAAGATGTTTTTTGCCATCATAGCCGGGCAGCATGGCGCGTCGAGCGGAAATCAGCGCAGCGCTATAGCGGATAGAGAGCGCCCGCTATCCAGCGCCCTTCATGGCGCAGCACGCTCCAGGCGCGGGCGGCGGCGCGGCTGTCCATGGTGTCGATGCCAATGCCGCGTGCTTCGATCGCGCGAACCAGCGCGCGCGGCGGCTGGATGAGGCTGCTGCCGGTGCCGAGGATCAGGAATTCCGGAGACGGCGATAGCGCCAGCAAGGGGGAAAGATCAGCCTCGCTCAGTGCCGTAATCGGTGGCGGCGCCCAGCCATGCGCGCTGGTCGGCGTGATCAGCAGCGCGGTGTAGACATTGTCGTCGATCCGAAAGCCGCCGCCCGAAAACCCCTTGATGATGGGGCCTTCGGGCGCGGAGTCATGCTCTAGCCGCATCAGCGGCGCTCTTTGGGCACCACGCGTTCGGCCTGGCCGGCATAGCCGCCCTTAGCGCTTGGCTTTTCCAGATCGGGATCGGCGCGCAGACCGAGCGTGATCAGCAGCGATGACGACACATAGATTGACGAATAGGTGCCGACGAAAATGCCCAGGATCATGGCGGCGGTAAAGCCGCGCAGCACAT
>JAIERC010000496.1 GCA_019747165.1 Sphingomonas sp.
TTCGTCCAGGGCCGCGACAAGGAGAACTACTCCGCCTTCATCGCGCTGGGGGCCGAAGACCTGCTGCATCCCTCCGATGGCTTGCAGGTGGTGAACAACGAGGCGCGCTTCGTCCCCGGCCTGTCGCGCAACTCCGTGTTCCTCGCCGACTGGACGGCATCCCAGGTGGCGATGCGCGGTAACCGGATCGCGGCGGGGATCAAGCCCTACGAGACGCGCTGAAGCTTGCGGTTTGCCCGGGGCCGCGTAAGCTCCGGCGCATGATGAAGCCGCGCCCGATCAACCTCTTGTCGCTGGCCTCGCTGTGTCTGGCGGTGATCGCGATTTGGCTGGCTGGACCGGCCCGCGCCGATAGCTGGTCGGACCCTGAGAAAACAGTGACGCTGTCGGCCAACGGGGAGTTTCGCTTCACCACCTATCCCGCATCTCTCCGCGCTATCGCGGCCAATGACGAGAGCGGTGACCGCCCGCGACCCCGCGCAATCGGCCGGTTGGAGCGGAAACGCGCGCGGGGCGGGTGGCAGACGGTCTGGAAGGCCCCGCTCGTCAACCCAATTTCGCCAACCCAAGCGCTGGTCGCCGATGACGGTCGCCATGTCGTGACCTTCGATAACTGGTATACCGTCGGGCACGGCGAGCATGTGATCGTCATCTACCGTGCGGACGGATCGCTGGTCCGCTCGATGATGCTGACCGATCTGGTGCCCGATTTCTACAAGGACACTCTCTCGCACTCGGTTAGCTCCATCTGGTGGCGCGCGGGCGCAGAGATCGCCGCTGACGGGACGATGGTCGCGATCGATGTCTATGAACCGAGCGCCGCGTTCATCGGTAAGAACAAGGCTTCGCTGCGCTTTCGGGTCGCCTTTGCCGACGGCACCGTGACTTTGCCGCCGGAGCCCGAATGGACCGCGGCGCTCGCCAAGGCGCGGCGGCTTGCGCTTGAGGGCGTCAGGGAGCAGCTTGGATATGAGCGGATGGCGAGAAACCCCATCACTGCGCCCGAAACGTGCAAGGAGCGGGACTGGGAACTCTGGCTCCACGAAGTGTTTGCGCGGCGGGCCCCGGTAGGGAGCGAGGTGGAACATGTGTCGTCCAGCGTCATGTTGCCCGTTGGTGACGAGGACCACGAACGCAGGCTCACCAACTTCAAATGGGAGCCAAGCAATCGCTATCGCTATCAGCAGAAGAACGCGCTGGTCGCGCCCTGCGCCTCTGATGTCCTGCTGATCGCGGCACGGGCGGTGGCGCAAAGGAGCGCGGAAACTGGCGAGACCTTTCCGCGCATGACGCTCTGGGTCGCCGCTGCGAAGGACGATTTCGACCGCGTTGCCGAGGTGCTGGCACCGACCGGGATTATGACAATCTGGATCGACCCCGACCAATCAATCCCGCAGCGCGCCGACCGCTTCCCCAAGAATGACGACACCCTCCAAGCGCTGGAAGCCTATGAGCGGCGCCTGCTGGCGGACATCGCCGCCGAGGGTGCGACCGACTAGATCAGCAGGTGCCCCGAACGATCCCGCTTGGTCGCCAGATACCGCGCGTTGTGCGGGTTTTCGGGGAGCTGGTGCGGCACCCGCTCGCTCACCGTGATCCCCGCCGCCTCAAGCGCGCGGACTTTCGCGGGGTTGTTGGTCAGCAGGCGGATGGTGCCCGCCCCCAGCAGCTCCAGCATCCGCGCCGCCACGGGGAAATCGCGCGCTTCGTCGGGAAGGCCCAATCGCTGGTTTG
>JAIERC010000140.1 GCA_019747165.1 Sphingomonas sp.
AGGATCGCCGGTTTCGGTCGCATTGGGGGGTTGATCCCTGGGGCATTACCCGCGCGATGTTCCATAACATGGCCGCGGGGGGGCTACGCGAAGGCGGCAGCACGATCACGCAACAGCTCGCCAAAAATGCCTTTCTTGATTCGGACCGCACGGCGGGGCGCAAGATTCGGGAGGCGATGATCGCGCTCTGGCTGGAGGCCTGGCTGACCAAGGACGAGATTCTGTCGCGGTATCTGTCCAACGTCTATTTTGGCGACAATGCCTATGGGTTGTCAGCGGCGGCGAAACATTATTTCAGCACCACGCCCGACAAGTTGACGATTGGCCAGGCAGCAATGCTCGCTGGGCTAGTCAAGGCGCCATCGCGGCTGGCACCAACCGGCAATCTGGCTGGCGCGCGTGCGCGTCAGGCGGTGGTCATCGCCGCAATGGTGCGCGGGGGTTTTCTGGACAAGGCGGATGCGGCGGATATCGGCCCGGTTCGGCTCCGCCCGGAAAAGGCGAAGGACCTGCCCGATGGCAGCTATTTCGCGGATTGGGTGCTGCCTGCTGCGCGCGATCAGGCCGGCGCGATCAGCACCGAGGCGCGCGTTTCCACCACGCTGGACACGCGATTACAAAAGGCGGCCGAGCGCGTCGTGCGGCGCGCCGGGCTGAACAAGGCGCAGGTCGCAATCGTGGCCCTTCGGCCCGATGGGCGGGTGGTGGCAATGGTCGGCGGCAAGTCCTATACCGACAGCCCCTTCAACCGCGCGACGCAAGCACGCCGCCAGCCGGGATCGGCGTTCAAGCTGTTTGTCTATCTGGCGGCGCTGCGCAGCGGGATGACGCCCGATTCACTCGTCGATGATTCGCCCGTGACGATTGGTGATTGGAGCCCCAAAAATAGCGATGGTCGCTATAAAGGCATGATCACCTTGCGACAGGCCTTTGCCCGGTCGAGCAATGTTGCGGCCGCTCGGCTTACGCAAAAGGTTGGCGTCCGCGCAGTAATCAAGGCGGCGCGCGATCTCGGTATCTCGACAGAGCTGCCCAATGAGGCGACGATCGCACTGGGATCGGCGAGCAGCTCGTTGCTAGAACTGACCGCGGCGTATGGCGCGTTCGCTGCAAATGGCTATCCGGTGCGCCCCCATGGGCTGAACGCGCCAACCGAGAAAAGCTGGATCGAGGCGCTGGGTGACCGGTCCAATCGTTTTGGGGATCGGGTCCATGGGCAAATGCTCGATCTGCTGCGCGCCTCGATCAGCACTGGCACCGGGCGGCAGGCAGCCTTGTCGATCGACAGCTATGGCAAGACGGGCACCAGCCAGGATAATCGTGACGCGCTGTTCCTGGGGTTTGCCGAAGATCTGGTGGTGGGCGTCTGGGTCGGCAATGACGATAACTCCCCCAATCCTGGTCTTTCGGGTGGCGGTATTCCAGCGCGGATCTGGCGCGATTTCATGCAGGATGCGCTCCGCCTGTCGCCCGTGGTGCGCGCGCCAGTTGCGGCTGACGTCGATGCAACGGCGGAGGGCGACCTTGGCAATATCGGTGATGTGATTATCGACGGGCTGCCAGCGGGCAATAGCCTTGGGATTGAGGGCAGCGTCAGTGGCTTTGGCCTCAACCTGAAATTCGGCCGGGATGGCAGCATCGCCATCGATCGCAAACCGACGCGCGATCGCCCTGATCCGCCAGCGCCGGCCACGCGCGATCGACCGCCGGTTCGCGATGAAGAACTTTAGTCGGC
>JAIERC010000272.1 GCA_019747165.1 Sphingomonas sp.
ATTCTTCTTCAAAAATCACCATCGCATCCATGACCTGCGACCAATCCAACGTGCGGTAGACATGGTCCAGTGCCGCGGCGGGCCTGGTGCCGATGGCGCGGAGCAGCGCCAAATTGAGATAAACGGCGCTGGAGGTGCTGTTCGAAATAACTTCCAGCTCCAGGGCAAGCGGGGGCGGCGGCGCGATGGCGATTTGTTTGCGCGATTGGCGGTAGCTGCCCTTCAACGCGGAAAAACCGACCGATACCGCCCGGTCGCCATATTGATCGTGCACACGGGCACCCAAGGACCGAAATCCCGATATTCCCCATGCTGCACCAGGATCTTTTGCCAAATGGGTTGTTGCGCCCCAAATGATGATCTTGGTCTGGGGGACCAGCTTGCCCGCAAAGCTAGCGAAATTCTGATATAAGGCATCTTCACGGGCAAGGATCTTTTCCGCATCGGTGCCCAGACCTGGCCGGAGCAGCGATTCCAGATTCTGCAGCATTGCGGTTTGTTCTTTACGGGTGCGATCATCGGTTGCTTTGCTGGTGGCGACCGCGCGCTTCATCGCTGCGACGCAGGCCAGCAATGTGGCGTTCGCTGCTGGTCCATAAGCTTGGGTGGTGGAATATGCCCATTTGATGTGACGGTCAAAGGCGGCGCGACACGAGTTCGCCTGTTCCGGCGGCAAGCCGAGCGTCAATTCAGGGATCATTTGTTCGTTCGTAAAGCTCTCGCCCAGGCCGCCAATCTGAAAATCGAGCCCGGCAAGTTTGATCTGGCCTGCTGCGACCAGGGGAAACAAAAAATCGATGAGCGGCTGGAATTCGCGATCAAATTTCCACAATGCCCCGACCGCATCGGCAACCATGGCAGGCGTGGCATTTTTGGCGCGCAAGGCGCGGTTCAGCGCAATAAAGTCATAGACTCCGCTTTCGAAAGCGATTGCCCGGTACCCGCATCGCGACACCAGTCGCTTGACCAGTTCAACCTTGAACGCTTCGGTATGGCCGTCGCCATGCGTCGGTCCTTCGCCCAATAACGCCACCCGCTTTCCACAAAGGTCTCGTTCGCCGATTTCCAGGGCGAGTTGGTCCTTCGCCGAGATGCTGAAGGGCGCTTTCGCTGGCGGGGCTGGCGGCGGCACCAGCGACATAACGCCGGGCAGCGCCGCCATAAGGTGAACGATCAACGCGCATATCCTTTCAGAGGCCTAACGTCGTCGTGAAACTGGTGGTGCCCCAAAGGCCAACGACGAGACTGCAAAGGAATGCTCCGCTTCGGTGTCAGGCATGCCCCGCAAAAGGATATACTAGCGGCCTGAGCCCGCTTTTGCGCTCAAACGGGTGCCAGTCGCCCTCATCCTGCGCCAGACGATCTGCCACCGCGTAGAGCACCGCCGGGTTCACGCCAAGCCCGCAATGGCTGCCATGCACCTCGATATTGTCGGTTTCGGCACCCTTGGGCTCGACGCAATTCTGCCATGCGACGACGCCGTCCTCACGGGTGTAAATGGAGGTGGACGGCACGGGCGGCGGGGTTGCGCTTTCGCGCAACTGATCGCGCGTATCCTTGTCGTCGATCTTCTGGCCGGTCAGCATTTCATAAGCACGCCAGACATTGGTCGCCTTGGGCGTGCCGGCAAAGGGCGAGCCGAGCGAAATAACCTGCCGAACAGCGTCGGGCACGCGGCGCGAGAGTTGGCGTGCCATGACACCGCCCAGGCTCCACCCGATCAGCGACACGCGCTTGC
>JAIERC010000441.1 GCA_019747165.1 Sphingomonas sp.
GGGTGCCGCTGGACGGGATTTCGGCGCACCCCAAGGTTGATGAGCGCACCGGCGAACTGATGTTCTTCAACTATTCGAAGCACGCGCCGTTCATGCATTATGGCGTGGTCGATCGCGACGAGCGGCTCGTCCATTACATCCCGGTGCCGTTGCCCGGGCCACGTCTGCCGCACGACATGATCTTCAGCGAGAACTGGTCGATCCTCAACGATCTGCCGATGTTCTGGGACCAGGAATTGCTGAAGCGCGATATTCATGCCGCCCGGCTGCACGATGGATTGCCGAGCCGCTTTGCGCTGATTCCGCGCCACGGGAGCCCGCAGGATATCCGCTGGTTCGATGCCCAACCGACCTACATCCTCCATTTCCTCAATGCCTATGAAGAGGGCGACGAGGTGGTGATGGATGCCTATTTCCAGGATAATCCGCAACCGGCGCCGCTGCCCAATGAGGATGGCTATGGCCATATGATGGCCTATGTCGACGAACATAGCTTTCAGCCCAAGCTGCATCGCTGGCGCTTCAACCTCGCCGATGGCACGACCAAGGAAGAACGGCTCGACGACCGCATCCTCGAATTCGGGATGATCAATCAGCAAGTGGCCGGCCGCAAGCATCGCTATGTCTATTCAACCACGACCAAGCCCGGCTGGTTCCTGTTCAATGGCTTTGTCAAACATGACCTTGATACTCGTGAAAGCTGGTCGCTGATGCTTGAGGAAGGCCGCTATGCCAGCGAAGCGCCCTTCGCGCCGCGCATCGGCAATATCGCCGAGGATGATGGCTATCTGGTGAGCTTCATTACCGACGAGAATCGCGGCACCAGCGAATGCGTGCTGATCGACGCGCGCAATATCGAAGCGGGGCCAGTGTGCCGCATCGCGTTGCCGCACAAAATCTCCAGCGGCACGCATAGCTGGTGGGCCGACCGGACCGTGCTCCGCGATGAGCCAGAGTCACCCAAAAGCACTGCCCATATTGGGTAACCCGCGCCCGATACTGAGCTGCCCCAGGCCCGCAGATCGAAATTTAAACACCATTTGGCAATATCTTCCAAGGCATCTGGTCGCAGGGAGAATGTGACCATGAGCTACCAAAAATTGATCGAAGAACATGACCGAATCGATGCGGCCCTCATCCGGCTGACCAATGTTTTGGAACAGCCCGACCGTGATGTCGCAGCGGCGGCAGACGCGCTTGACCACTTGGCAGACGAACTGCGCGCGCATTTGGCGCATGAAGATGTGATGTTGTACAATGAACTGATTGCTGCCCGTAAGCCCGCGTTCGGCAGCGCCGTCGACCATTTCAACCAGCAATTTGATGTCCTGCGCCGCGATTGGGACACTTATCTTCAGGCATGGGGTCCCGACCAGATCAGCGCTAATTGGGACTGCTTTCGCACCGTGACGAAACTGATGGTCGAACGGCTCGCCGAACGGGTCGCGGCCGAAAATGATCTCTTATACTGCGCAGCCCTTCAGGCAGGGGTGATCACCCTGCGCGGACCACAGGCTGCGGCCGCGGCATAAAAGCCGCGCCGCACAACCTTGGGCGTTACCATTTCCTCACTCAGGCTTTGGCTTGCGTCAGGATCGGTAGCTGGCGAACGCGCTTGCCGGTTGCCGCGAACAGCGCATTGGCAAGCGCCGGCGCGGCTGGCGGGAGGCCGGGCTCACCCAGGCCGCCCATCTCGTGCCCGCTATTGATGAAATGCACGTCGATGATCGGCGCATCGGCGA
>JAIERC010000023.1 GCA_019747165.1 Sphingomonas sp.
GCAACACCGTTGCGCGCATCACGCGCTGCTTTTGCACGCGTGGCTTGCGCCCGCGCCGCGCGACGCATAACCGGGGTTGTTGCTTTTCTCGACTTATCAGCCCTGGGGGTTTCATGCGTCGTTCTTTCCTAATTGCCGCCGCTGTCATTATGTTGCCGCACGCCACCCCGGCTTTTGCCCAAAGCGTCGACCGCAGCACCGTTGCGCGGATTATCGATGCGGGGACCAATCACAGCGAAGTCATGGTTACCGCCGAATATCTGTCCGACGTGATCGGCGCACGGCTGACCAATTCGCCAGCGATGCGCAAGGCAGAGGATTGGACCCAGGCCAGGTTCAAGGACTGGGGCCTCAGCAACGTCCACAAAGAAGGCTTTGACTTCGGCCGCGGCTGGTCGATCGAGCGGTCGAGCGTTCGGATGATCACGCCGCGCGCCATCCAGCTAACCGCGATCCCGATCGCCTGGACACCCTCCACCCCCGGCCCGGTCTCCGCCCAGCTGGTCGTCGCACCAATCAGCAAGGAGCGCGATTTCGACAAGTGGAAGGGCAAGCTGAAGGGCAAGATCGTCTTACTCACGCGGCCGAATACCGGTTCCGAGCCAAGCGCGGCGCCGTTCAAGCGCTATTCCGGCGAAGATCTCGCCAAGTTCGATAACTTCCAGCAGCCCGTCTATGATCCAGAAACCGCCGATCGGCGGATGAAGCGGCTGGATTTCGCGAAAAAGCTTGATGCCTTTCTGAAGGCCGAAGGTGCGGTTGCTTATGCCAATCAGGCGCGTACCGATGGCAAGCTGGTCCATGGCGAGGGCTATTTGTTCGGCGTCGGCGAAACGCCGACCGTGCCGGGTGTGGAAATCGCCGCCGAGGATTATCGCCGCCTCGCGCGACTGCTGAAGGCAGGCATGAACCCCACGCTCGAGATCGATACCAAGGTCGCCTATGACGATAGCGATACCAAAGCGTATAACATCATCGCCGAAATCCCCGGCAGCGATCCCAAGGCGGGCTATGTCATGGCCGGCGCGCATCTCGACAGCTGGGTGGCGGCAGATGGTGCTGCTGATAATGGCGCGGGCGTCGCGATGATCATGGAAGCCGCGCGCATCCTGAAAACCACCGGCATGCAGCCCAAGCGCACGATTCGCTTTGCGCTGTGGGTGGGCGAGGAACAGGGCATCCTGGGCAGCCTGGCCTATGTCGAACAGCATCTGGCGACGCGCGGCAGCCCGAATGATCCGCCTCAGACGGGCCTTGCCCGCTTTTATGGCTGGGCGAACCGCTGGCCGATCACGACCAAGCCCGGCTACAATGATCTCGCCGCCTATTTCAATCTCGACAATGGATCGGGCAAGGTTCGCGGCATCTTTGCTGAAAACAATCCAGCAGTCGTGCCCATTTTCCGCGATTGGCTCGCCCCTTTCGCGGCGATGGGGGCAACCAATGTGGTGTTCCAAAAAACCGGCGGCACTGATCACGTATTTCTGCAAGCAGTGGGGTTGCAGGGCTTCCAGTTCATTCAGGACCCGCTCGATTATTTCCCGCGCACCCACCACACCAGCCTGGACACCTTCGATCACCTGAAGGCTGACGATATGCGCCAGGCATCGACGATCCTTGCCTCGTTCCTGCTCAACGCCGCCAATGCCGACAAAGCCCTTCCCAAGCCGCCCCTGCCGACCAAGCCGGTGGTGACTGACCCCTATGCCTATCCAGCGGATGATGACGACTAATGGCCAAACGTGGACA
>JAIERC010000446.1 GCA_019747165.1 Sphingomonas sp.
GCGACGGGATAACCTTGCCCAGGAAATAGCCATTGGCCGTCAGCGCGGCGTCCAGCTGCTCCGGCGTATCATTGGCCACCGTTAGGCCACCAATCGTTACCACCGTTACCGGGGCCTCCACCGTTGTATAGGCGACGCCTTTTTTGGACAGATGATCGAGCACCCGCCCGCATTCATCGACCTGCTGCTTGGCAAAGGGGCTATACGCACAGGCCGGGCCAGAGACGATGACCGGCGCGCGCCGCGCTGCTTCGGCCAAGCCAGGATTGGCGGCACTGCCAATCACCCAGAAAATCGGAAACAGCATGACCAATGTCAGCGCATAACCGATCACGATCGGCCATTTTCGACCAACCCGATCAGACAGCCAACCAAACAACACAAACCAGAACAGCCCAGCGGCCGCCCCCGCGCCAACGATCAACTGCGCAACCGTCTCCTCCACCCGCATCGTCGCCTGCAAGAACGACAGCACGGTAAACATCGCGGTGTACCAGATTACCGTCAGCCCGGCGGCGATACCGAACAGCGCCACGAACAGGCGCCGGAGATTGCCGGGATAGGTAAAGCTCTCCACAAACGGATTGTTTGCCGTTTCCCCTGCTGCCTTCATCTTCTTGAAAATGGGGCTTTCCGACAATTTCAGCCGCATCCATAGCGACACCGCCAGCAGCAGCAGCGAGAACAGAAACGGCGTGCGCCACGCCCACGCATCCCAGGCTTCAGGGGTGAAGGCAGCCTTCGCACTCAGCACCACGGCCAGCGACAGGATGAAGCCACCGGCAACGCTCGCCTGAATAAAGCTGGTATAATAACCACTACGCCCGGCGGGAGCATGTTCAGCGACATAGATGGCGGCGCCGCCATATTCCCCACCCAGCGCCAGTCCCTGCAGGATCCGCAGGAGAATGATGATCGCGGGTGCAGCCAGGCCAATCGCCTCGGTCGACGGCACCAGCCCAACCCCGGCGGTGGCAATACCCATCAGGGTGATTGTCACCAAGAATGTATATTTACGCCCCAGCTTGTCGCCGAGAAAGCCAAACAAGATCGCCCCAAGGGGCCGGAAGCCGAAACCAACCGCAAAACCCGCCCAGGCCAGCAAGGTCTGCACGGTTTCGTTGTCAGCCGGGAAAAAGGTACGGCCAATAATGCCGCTCGCCGCCAGCGTGCCGTAAATGAAGAAATCATACCATTCGAATATCGTGCCAAGCGATGAGGCGGTGATGACGAGCTGGATATCCTTCCGGCTCGGTTCGCTTGCCTGATCTTCACCCGCCATTGTCGCCACAATTATCCCCCCGGAATCGATCGATTACCCCCTTTGATCGCGTTTGCGCTGCATCTGTCGACCAACTGCGGCTCTTGTCGGGCATCGAAAAGAGACGGGGTTCAGCAGGCGCAGCCCGAACGAGATTGGGGTTTCGACCCTTTGGCGCAAACACTAAACGCTTTGGGCGATCACGCAATGCGTGGCTTGCAGGCGATCAGTCCTTGGTTGCGAGCATTCGGATGATCCCCGAAAAATCGAGCCCAGCCTGGCCCTGATCAGCGAAGCGCTGATACAGCGCCGCTGCTTGCGCGCCCATCGGCGTATCAGCGCCAGAGATTTCTGCTGCGTGCATCGCCAGCTTGAGGTCCTTAAGCATCAGCGCGACAGCGAAGCCACCCTGATACGCATGATCGGCGGGCGAATTCGGCCCAACCCCGGGGACAGGGCAATAGCTGGTCATCGACCAGTTCTGGCCCGAAGA
>JAIERC010000385.1 GCA_019747165.1 Sphingomonas sp.
AGATGGGCGTGGCGATCCTGTTGCTCGCCGCGATTGGCCTGGCGACCTGGCTGAAGGTACGCAGCGCCCGGCACGACGGCAGCGAGAAGGACGTCTATCTCGCGGGCGGGGGCTTAAGCTGGGTGTTCGTGGCAGGCTCCATCACCCTCACCAATTTGTCGACCGATCAGCTTGTCGGCATGAACGGCAACCAAATGCTGCTGCTCGCCTGGTGGGAAATTTCGGGCTTTATCGGGCTGCTGATCCTCGCGCTGGTCTTTGTGCCGATTTACTATCGCAACGACTGCACGACCGTCACCGAGCTGCTTGACCGGCGCTATAAGGGGGATACCCGAAGCGTTCGGACGCTGATTTCGGCGCTGTTCCTGTTCGGCAATATCCTGATCTATCTGCCGGCGGGGCTGTATAGCGGCGCGTTATTCCTGGAATCACTGTTCGGCGGCAACACCCCGTTGATCGTCTTTGCGATCATCCTGGCCGTGATCAGCGCGAGCTATACCATGTTGGGGGGCCTGCGCGCGGTGGCGGTGATGGACACCTATTCGGGCTTTGGCGTGCTGGCGATTGCGGTGCTGATCGTCGTGCTGGCGCTGGCGGCGGTACAATATGACCTGTTCAGCGGCGTGCCGACTGAGCGCACTTCGATGATTGGCGGGCCGGACTCGCCAATCCCCTTCCACACGCTGTTCACTGGCATGATCTTCATCCAGATTTTCTATTGGTCGACGAACCAGAACATCACACAAAAAGCGATGACCGCGCCAACGGTACGCGAGGCGCAAAAGGGCGTGCTGGCGGCCGCCGCGATCCGCATCATGATCATCCCGATCATCGTCACCGTGCCGGGCGTGGTGGCATTCAAGCTGATCGGCGATGTCGGCGACAAAGCCTATGGGCTGCTCGTGGCGCAAGTGCTGCCGGGTTGGCTGTCAGGTGCCTTCGCCGCGATGATCGCGGCGGCGGTGATCGCGCATACCAGCGCGGTGCTCAATTCAACCGTCGCGCTCTACGCCGTCGATTTCCACAAGCCGTTCTTCGGCAAGGTGGCCGATCAATGGCGACTGAGCATGATCGTGACGATTATCGTGACGATTTCGTCGGTGCTGCTGGTGCCGGTCTATGAAAACGCGACCAGCATCATCAACCTGCTGCAGCAATTAAACGGCCTGTCGTCGATGCCAATCCTGTCGGCCTTCATCGTTGGGCTGATGTTTAGGGGTGTGGGCGCGAGTGCGGCGACGTCGGGCGTGGTTTGGGGCGTGGCGCTCTACGCGCTGTACAGCTTTGGCTTGCAACCGGCGGGGATCGTGACGCTGCATTATATCGACTTCATGGTGATCACGCTGGTGAGTTCGGTCCTGTTCGCGCTGGCGGTCAATCGCTTTGCTTTGGGGCGGCGCGCGGAGTTTGTCGGCTGGAAACGGGCGGCGGCGTGACGCTGGCGACTGACCAGCCGCACAGGCGGCGCAACCCGTTAAACAGGCGCTGGGTGCTGGTGTCTCCGCATCGGCTGGCGCGACCCTGGCAGGGGCAGGAGGATGCGCCCGACCGTACTACCGGGACGTCCTATGATTCGGGCTGCTATCTGTGCCCCGGCAATGAACGTGCCGGTGGGCATCGCAACCCCGATTATACCGGCACCTTCGTCTTCGACAACGACTTCGCCGCGATGCTGCCCGGTACCGCAGAGGCCGCAACCGAAGACCCGCTCTTCGCTGCCGAACAGGCGCGCGGGGTGGCGCGAGTGATTTGCTA
>JAIERC010000156.1 GCA_019747165.1 Sphingomonas sp.
CGCCCCAAAGGGACACGCCTGTTGGCGAGCGCGGGGCTATAAGTGCGGCATCGCCCCCGGTCAACCACCCCGGCATCATTGCGCGATCAGCGAAACATGTGGCGCGAGATGAGCGCCCATGGCCCGCCGAGATAGGCCCATGTGGCCAGCCCGGCTATTGCCAGCGGGCGCGGCTGAAAATCGGCCTGCAGCGTGGTGATCAATGCCCGGGCCTCGCTTGGCTGCACCTTGTTTTGGATGGTGATGTGCGGGCGCCAGGGGGCGGCATCCTGTGGGATCAGCAGCATCGCAAAGGCATTGGCGAGCCGGGCGCGGATCATCTCCAGCTCGATTGAGTCAATGCGGAAGGCGGTGCCGCGCCCCAATGACATCAGCCCGGCCACACGCGCCGCCGGGGCAGACACGCCGCGGGTTTCGTCGTTCAGGCGCTGTCGAAGTTCTGGTTTAAGCGATGGCATCAGATGATGGAACATCGTCAGATGGGCGTCCAATTGATTGCGCTCAGGCGGAAAATGGACGCGCCGCAGGCCATCGAAATAGGCAAAATCCTGCTTGCCGAGCAGTGCGGTAACGATAATCGGCGCGCCGGTGGGCGTAGTCAAATCTCGACCTGGCTACCCAGTTCGACCACCCGGTTGGTCGGCAAGCGGAAAAATTCCATCGCGCTTTCCGCATTGCGCAGCATCCAGGCGAAGAGCTTTTCGCGCCAGATCATCATGCCGGGATGATCAGACGGCAGCAATGTCTGCCGCGAGAGGAAAAAGCTGGTGTCCATCATCCGGAAGCTGGCACCGCACTGGTCGATTCGCGCTAGCGCCGCCGGCACATCGGGCTCCTGCATGAAGCCATAGTTCAGGATCAGCCGATGGAAGCCGTTGTCGAGATGTTCGAGCCGACAGCGGCCGTCATCGGGGCAATAGGGCTCATCCATGATTTTGACGGTCAGCAGGATGATCCGCTCGTGCAACACTTTGTTATGCTTCAGATTGTGCAACAGCGCATGCGGCACGCCTTCTGCGGTTGATGTCATGAACACCGCCGTCCCCGGCACCCGCGTGGCCGCCGTCGCCGCTGACTGGATGAACACCTTCATCGGCATCGCCGAATCACGCATCCGCTCGATCATCAGCTTGCGGCCTTTGGACCAAGTGGTGAGCAACACGAAAACGATCAGCCCGATCAACAGCGGGAACCAGCCCCCGTCGGGGATCTTGGTCAGATTCGCGGCGAGATAGGCGCCATCGACCACGAACAGTAACCCGAGCAGCGGCACCGCATAGTAGGACGGCCAATTCCACAACCGGAACAACACCACTGCGAGCAAGCAGGTGTCGATCGTCATCGCGCCCGTCACCGCGATGCCATAGGCCGAGGTCAAGTTGGAGGAGGTCCGGAACGACAGCACCAGCAGCAATACCATCACCAGCAGCGCCCAATTGACGATCGGGATATAGATTTGCCCTGCTGTCGACGCGCTGGTGTGTTCAATCCTGAGCCGGGGCACGAAACCGAGTTGGATGGCCTGTTGCGTCACCGAAAACGCGCCTGAAATCACGGCTTGGCTGGCGATGATCGCCGCCATGGTCGCCAGAATGACGAGCGGCAAGCGGAGCATTTCCGGCGCGAGCAGATAGAAGGGGCTTTCAAGCGCCGTCACCCCATCACGCGCGAGCAATGCCCCCTGCCCCATATAATTGAGGATCAACGCCGGCAGCACGAAGAACAGCCAGGATCGCCGGATCGGATTGCGCCCGAAATGAC
>JAIERC010000339.1 GCA_019747165.1 Sphingomonas sp.
TTTGCGGTATAGTCCATCAGTGCGCCTCCGCATGCGCGGCAATTGGGGCGGCGACCGGTGCGGGGCGCCCCGGCGTCGGCAGCGAATCCCCAGCCGGCTGGGCCCGTGAGATGCGCGCGACTAGTGTCGCCGCGTCGCCGCGCATCGGCGCCAGGAAGCTTTCGGGATAAACCCCCATCCACATCACTGCCGCCGCGATCGGTACCAGCAAGGCCATTTCGCGCATCGACAAATCGGGCATTGTCCGGACATCATCATGCACGATCTCGCCGAACGCGACTCGGCGATACAGATAGAGCATGTAGCCCGCGCCAAGAATAATCCCTGTCGTGCAGAGCAGCGTGGCGACGGTCGATACCTGATAGGTGCCCGCCAGGCTCAAAAACTCACCGACAAAACCGCTCGTCCCCGGCAGGCCGATGCTCGCCATCGTGAACAGCAGGAACAGGATCGCATAGCGCGGCATGTTGATGCTGAGGCCACCATAACGGTTGATCTCGCGGGTATGCAGTCGGTCATAGATGACGCCGACACACAGGAACAACGCGGCGGACACCAGCCCATGGCTGAGCATCACGATCATCGCGCCTTCAATGCCCTGCTGGTTGAAAGCGAACAGGCCGATCGTCACGATCGCCATATGCGCGACGGAGGAATAGGCGATCAGCTTCTTCATGTCCGACTGCACCAGCGCGACCAGCGAGGTGTAGATGACCGCAATGGCGGACAAACCAAGGATCAGCCAGGTAAAGCTCGCCGAAGCTTCCGGGAACATCGGCACCGAAAAGCGCAGGAAACCATAGCCGCCCAGCTTCAGCAGCACGCCCGCCAGAATCACCGACCCTGCCGTCGGCGCCTGCACGTGCGCGTCGGGCAGCCAGGTATGAACCGGCCACATCGGCATCTTGACCGCAAATGACGCGAAGAAACCGAGCCACAGCCAGAACTGCGCCTCCCGCGGGAAATCGGTGTTGAGCAGGGTCGGGATGTCGGTGGTGCCTGCGTAATTCGCCATCCACAGCATCGCGACCAGCATCAGCACCGATCCCAGCAATGTGTAGAGGAAGAATTTATAGCTCGCGTAAATCCGGTTTGCGCCGCCCCAGATACCGATGATCAGATACATCGGGATCAGCCCGGCTTCGAAGAAGATGTAGAACAGGAACAAGTCTTGTGCCGCGAAGGTGCCGATCATTAGCGTTTCGGTGATCAGGAACGCCGCCATATATTCGGGCACGCGCTTGGTGATCGCAGTCCAGCTCGCGCCGATGCAGATCGGCATCAGGAACACGCTGAGCATGATCAGCATCAGCGCGAAGCCATCAATGCCGAGCGCCCAGCCGAATTTGCCAAAGGCAGGGAGCTGGGCATGCTCGACAAACTGCCATTGCGGACCGCCGATGTCGAAATTCGCCCACAGAGCCGCGCCGAGTGCAAGATTGGCCAGCGTGGCAATCAACGCCAGCCACCGCGCGCCATTTGCGCCGACAAACAGGCACAGCATGGCCGCAATTGCGGGCACGGCGATCATGATGGAGAGGATGGGAAGACCGTTCATCGTCATCAGCTCGCAATCGCCCAGGTGACGACCGCGGTCAGGCCGATCAGCATCACGAACGCATAAGTGTAGATATAGCCGGTCTGCATCCGCCCGGCCAACCGGCTGCCCGAAGCGACAAACGCCGCCGCGCCATTGGGGCCGAACCGGTCGATGGTCTGCTCGTCACCCCGATGCCAGAAGAAACGACCGATCGCGAAGGATG
>JAIERC010000266.1 GCA_019747165.1 Sphingomonas sp.
CACCTGCCCAATAACATGACGATTTTTTAGGGGTTTTTCGTTGGTTTCTGATCGTGAGACGTCGAAGAATGCACCTTCCCAGCGCGGCACCAAATCGCGCGGCGGTGATCAAGAGATGGGCGAGGCGCTGCGCTGTGTGTACGAGCAGACGATCAACGAGCAGATTCCCCCTGAGATGCTCGATCTGCTGAGCAAGCTCGAATAACGACGGGGGATGGATTCCCTATCCAGCGCTGATGGGCCCAGAACGCGGCAATGGATGGCATGGCTGACGCAACTGCCCACGGGCGCCAAGCTTTTCCTGATCCTTAGCGCGGCGTTGCTCCCGCTGGCGCTGATCGCGTTGTTCGCGGCACGCCAGACCAGTCAAATCGCGGATGCCCAAATGGAGTCGCGCACGCGCGGGGCCGCGAATGAGGGTGCGCATGCGCTCGATATCGAATTGGTCGGCGACATGACTGCGCTGCGGGTGGCACTCAACGCGCTTGATCAGGATGGCGCAGATGTTACCAGTTGCGCTCGCGCTCAGGGCGTTTTTGCCGAACAACTGGCCAAGGGCGCGCGCTTTACCATCGCCGCCAGCGACGGGCGCGTGCTGTGCGGCAGCGCGGCACGGATCGCAGCCCCCATCCCCATTCCCGATCACCCCGGTTTGATTACGGCTGCGCTTGCGCAAGACGAAGGGCTCGTGCTGGCGATGGCCGCACCGAGCGGAGCGTTGAGCGCAAAAGCAGTGTTTCCCAGCATGATGCTGGCGCAAATCGCGCGCCCAACCGGTTTCATGCCGCCTTATGCGGCAACGCTGATCCATGATCGGGAACGGCTGAATTTGCAGCTATTGCCTGATTTAACGCCGCTAGACCGTACCGAATCAGCAGCCAGTCCGCTCACCATTGATGGCCTGACATTCGAAATAACCCTGCGCAGTGCCCCGATTACGTCGGCGATGGTCGTGGCGATGCTGTTGCCGGTGCTGATGTGGGCAGCGGCGGCGGGGATTGGCTGGTTTGTGGTCGATCGGCTGCTGATCCGACCGCTGCGGCAATTGCGGACGCTGGTGGCGAGTTATCAGCCCGGCGAGGTGCTTGGTATCGGTCCAGCGCGATCAATACCGTCCCAGGAGATTCGCGATCTTGGCGAGACGTTTCGTAAGATTACCGACACCGTCGCCACTCACGAAGCCGACTTGGCCGAAGGGCTGGTCCGCCAGACCAAATTGACCCGCGAAGTGCATCATCGCGTCAAAAACAATCTGCAAGTCATCTCCAGCCTGATCAATTTCCACGCCCGCGGTGCCCGGTCTGCCGAAGCGACCGCAGCCTATGCCTCCATCCAACGTCGGGTGGACGCGCTGGCGGTCGTCCATCGCAATCATTTTGCGGAGATGGAAGAAACGCGCGGCGTCAGCCTGCGGTCGGTAATTGGCGATCTTGCCTCCAATATCCGCGCCACCGCGCCGGACAGCACTGGCCTGTCGATCCTGCTCGATCTCGATAGCTATCTCAGTACGCAGGACGTCGCGACGGCGGTTGCGTTTCTGCTTACTGAAGTCATCGAACTGGCCATGATGGCCCATCATGATCCAGCACTCCGAATTTCGCTAAAGCCCGCGACAGATGCCGTAGAAACCGGATCGACCGTCGGCAGTGCCCGGGCGCTGCTGCGGATCAGCTCGCCCGCGTTGGTCGATACGCCAAAGCTGCAAACCGAATTATCAGAACGCTATGGCCGCGTCATCGAAGGTCTGTCGCGCCAGCTCCGGTCCCGGC
>JAIERC010000217.1 GCA_019747165.1 Sphingomonas sp.
CATGCGCCTGCGCACTGATTTCAGCGCCGCGCCGCCGATCGCGGCTGATCGGGCTGTCCATGCTTCCGGTAATCACACCAATCCGTTTATGGCCAAGCGAATAAAGGTAATTCATCACGTCGCAGGCAGCCTGTAGATTGTCGATATGAACGCCCGACAAGCCGAGGCTCTCGCTGAAATCGCAGGCGTTCACAATGGGGGCTCGCGGCCCCATCCGCCCCAGCATTTCGCGCAGCGATTGTGGAATGCCATGGCCCAGAAAGATGATGCCATCCGCCTCGCGCCGCTTCAGCAAGCTGGCATATGCTTCTTCCGAATGCCCCTCAAAACCCACATCGCCCAGCAGCATCGCATATCCCGCCACGCTTGCCGCTTCTTCGGCACTGCGAATGACGTTGGAGAAAAAGATGTTTGCGATATCGGGTACGCTGACGATGATTTTCGATGACTTCAGCGTACGTAACGACTTGGCCGCCGAATTTGGCGTGTAACCGAGATCCTCGATCGCGCGCAGCACCTTTGCCAGCACGGTTGGGGAAACATGCTCATAATTGTTGATGACCCGCGAAACGGAAGCAGTCGAAACGCCGGCATAGCGCGCAACATCATGAACGGTCGTCATATGCCCCTTTCGTCACTTGCTCCGCCGCGACGGCTCGACCCATTTCGCTGCTATCGATCGATCATGGCCAAGCCACCCCACTGCTACACGGCATCGACCATGGCAAGCGCAGCGTTAAACAGCCGCAGCACAGCGGGCTGGCGGCAGCCGATACGGCACATCTTAACTGCGTACTCCTTGCCCCGGACCCGGGGGTTAAGGATGCCGAGCAGATGGGCGACCAGGTGAACGATCAACCCGGCCATCGCGCGACCTTGGCGATTACGCTTGCCCCGTGGCGTGCATTTTTTGTAATGCGTTACATAGTCAGTTATCAGTGCATTTCCGGGCCGTTGATGCGAACCGGATGGCAGTTTCTCGAAGGAGCTAGATCGTGACGACCATCGACCGACGCTTGATCCTGCAAGGCTTCGCGGCGCTCGTCGGCAATGCACTCGTCGCCCCCTTGGCCCAGGCGCTGGTGCGCGGGGGTGGCCCGGGTCTGGAGGTTTTGCACCCCTTCTTGACGCCGGCCGAGCGCCAACTACTCGGCGCTTTCAGCGAGCGGATCATCCCGACGACCGACACACCCGGCGCGATTAAGGCTGGCGTTCCGCAGTTCATCGAAATGATGCTCGCCGACTGGTATGCCCCAGCCGATCGCAAACTCTTTGTCGACGGGTTGAAGGCGCATGATCGCCGCGCCCGCAGCGTCCATAGGCGGCCATTTGCACGGCTGACACCGGCGCAGCAGGACGCGATCATCACCTTGGCCATGAACAAGGCGCTGCCCGGCGCCGATCCCGGCTTTTTTGAACATGCACGGCAATTGGTCATTACCGGCTATTACCGCTCGGAAATCGGGGCGACGGTCGAACAGGTTTATCTGCCGGTCCCGGGCCGGTATGAAGGCGCCTATACCTATGCGAAAGTCGGCCGGGTCTTTTCTGGCTGATCACGGGTACGCTGGCCAGCAGGGCACCACGATGGCGCCAGGCCAAGACGGCCCCTAGGCGTTTGGTCCCGGCGGGTGATGGCGAGCTGCACGATAAAGACATTTGGCGCAGCGCGAGGATAGGAGCGATGCAGCGCATCGTGACTGACGAATAACGCTGCACCGGGCCGAAATCGGCCCGCCCCGGCGGGGTCGGAAACTGCCCTAGTGCATCGCGGC
>JAIERC010000199.1 GCA_019747165.1 Sphingomonas sp.
GCTTCAGCAGGGCGGATTGACAGCTTCTTCCGGTTTCGCGTCAATCCGCCCGCCCCGGCATCCCCTAAGGAAATGGGTCAGAGTGCAGGCGCGACCGCAGGCCGTGCCAACATTTGCGGCCGCCCACCCGTTATCCGGCGCGCCGCGGCACTTTGCAGCGCCCTCGGATAAACATCGCTGAGCAAGCGTTCAAAGGTGCGATCCCAGCTGAATCGCGCTTCGACATGGGCACGGGCCGCCTTGCCGATCGCCTGATGATCACTATGCCATAATGCCACAACATTGTCGGCCATTTGCTGGGTGTCATCGACAGGGCCGAGCAGCCCCAGCCCCGGTGGGACACGATCAATCATCGCCCCGCTCGCGACGCCGACCACGGGCAGCCCAGCCGCCTGCGCCTCGACAATCGAGATGCCAAAGGTCTCATCCGCCATGCCGGATACATAGATGTCAGACGACGCCAGCGCCCGAGCCAGCACCGCCCGATCCTGAACAAAGCCCATAAACGCTATCGGCAGCCCAGCGCTTTCGTCCATCAACCTTGACCGCAATTTGCCGTCACCAATCAGCACCATCGCCGCGCCCAGATCGGGCGGCAAACGACGGAACATATCGATCAGGCGATCAGCGCGTTTTTCATTATCGATCCGACCCGCATAAACCAACAAAGGCCCGTCACCAGGAAGGCCCAAGTCGCGCCGAAACGCGGGATCGCGCTTCGACGGGTGAAACATATCGATATCGACGCCAAGCTGCAGCACGCTGGTGCGCGGCACATTATGCGCGGCGAGCACTGCGCAAACATCGTCACTCAACGTGTAGACCCAGTCAAATTCGCGATAGGTGATCTCGGCATAGCCATAAGAAAGCCAGCGAAACCCCTTGCCCAGGAACGATCCGAACTTTGCACTGGCCACGCGGTAGACATGGGCATTGGGAAAATCGGTGCTGTAGGCGGCGACGAGCGCGGTTTGCGGATGCGCGCGGCGATGATGGATCGCCGTCCACGGCAGCACCCACGGACAAAGCGATTCAACCACATCGGGCTTGAAACGGGCAAGCAGCTCGCGAACGATCTTGGTTCGCAAAATGAAACGATAATTGGGGCTACCCCGCACCGGATCGGCGCCGACTTCTGCCCAGATATGCCGCCCATTGACGACAATCTTGTCCTCTGGACCGGGGACGATCTGCAACAGACTGTGCGGCGTTTTCGCAAGGATGTAATCGCGCTTCTCACGCAGATAGGTGCTCACCCCGCCACCGCCAGCGGGCGAATAGCTCTGCGTCAAATCACAGATTAACAGCGGGGCTGGCCCACCTGGCCCTTCGGGGGAGTCGCCCTTGTCCAATCGCATGTGAAGGCCCCTTGGGTCGATCAGCTCGCGCTGACAAGGCCCTTATCAGCGAAAAGCTGAGCCAATTCGCCGCTCTCATACATTTCCATCATGATGTCGGAACCGCCGACAAACTCGCCCTTGACATAAAGCTGCGGAATGGTCGGCCAGTCAGAGAATGCCTTGATGCCCTGACGCACGCCCTGATCCTGCAGCACATCAACGCTGCCGAATTCAACGTTCATATGATTGAGAATCGCCACCGCCTTGCTGGAAAAGCCACACTGCGGAAACAGCGGGCTGCCCTTCATGAACAGCAGCACATCGTTGCTCGTCACCATTTCAGCGATGCGGGCTTGCGAGTCATCGGTCATTGATCAATCCTTCGTTACGCTGGGGTAGCGGTCGTCAGCTGCAAGGCATGGAGAACACCCCCCAT
>JAIERC010000045.1 GCA_019747165.1 Sphingomonas sp.
TGTGATCGATCAGAGATCGCGCAGCATCACGATCATCTCACGGACATCGCCGCGCAGCGCATTTTCGAACTGCTTGCGGCCGATTTCGGCGAATCCCCAGCGCTGGTAGGCGCTGACCGCCCAGTCGGCCTGCGCCATCACATCCAGCCAGGCATGGTCATAGCCTTCCTCGCGCGCCAGCTCGATCGCGGCCTCGGCGAGAAGCCGGCCAATGCCCGCCCCCATCGCGTCCTTGAGCAGATAGATCCGCCGCAGCTCGACGCCGTTGCCGCGCCCGGTCGCCGGGTTGGGCTGATCCCGGTGCATCGTCAGGAAACCAACCGGCGCACCGTCCAGCTCGGCAATCCACACGCTGACGAGTGGATCAACCAGCAGCCCAACAAAGGCCGCCGCGCCAAAGCTCTGACTATGCTGTGCGAGCGCATCCGCATTGGTCCACCAGCTTCCATAAGCTTCAGTATAGGCCAGTGGACCGATCGTCCCCAGCGAGGGAACGTCAGTAATCGTCGCGCGACGGACGCGGCGCGCGTCAATATCCGGCGTCGAGGTCAACGACATTGGTCATTGGTTGGCCGGACATAAAAGCGGCGAGGTTTTTCACAAACAGCGCGGTCGCGCGCTGGAACATCTTGGTTTGGCTGCGGCCGGACAGGTGCATGGTGTGGATCGCATTGGGGGTCGACCAAAGCGGGTGTTCCGGGGGCAAGGGTTCGGGCGTTACCACGTCAAGGAATGCGCCAGCGATCCGGCGCTTGTTCAGCGCGTCGATCAATGCATCCTGATCCACCATATCGCCGCGCGCAATGTTGATAAGCCAGGCCGACGACTTCATCGCCGAAAGTTCATCACGGCCCAGCAGCGCCTTGGTCTGCGATGTGGAGGGCGCCGCAAGGATGACCCAGTCATAGTCACCAAGCCCACCGCGCCACTGGTCCGGGGTCAGCGTCCCCCCCCTCCCCGATCGGGTGACGCCGGTTACCTCCACGCCAAAAGCGGTCAGGCGATCACCGATCAATCTGCCGATCGCCCCCATGCCGATGATCAGCGCCCTGGTCTCGCTCAGCTCGGTCTGCCCCGGGGCGGCGATCGTCCATTCGTGCTTGTCGGCCAGCCGGACAACCTCGTCAAAACGCTTGGCGGCAACCAACACGCCCATCACGGCATATTCCGCCACGGCAATCGCATTGATCCCCACGCCGTTGGTCAGAATCGTGCCTTGAGCTTTCAGTTGGGCAAGCGGGAAATGATCCAGCCCGGCATAAATCGTGCTGACCCATTTGAGGCGGCTGCCAGCCGAAACCGCCTTCCCCGTCCAATGCGGTTGCTGCATATCAACCCAGGCAATGTCTGCATCGACAACTTCAGCCAGCGCGGTTTCATGGTCGGTGAACCATGCCACATCCACCCCGACCGGCAGCTTTGGCTCCAGAATTGGGCGCGCGAGCGCAGGCAAAACGGCTTTCACAGCAGCGATCCTATCTTGGGCTTAATCGTCTATTAGGAACAAAACGGGCAACCGGACAAGGGGCGCGAGCAAAGCCGCGTCGCGTCAAGCACTGCGGCCAACCACGTCATGGATGCGGATAATCGCCTTCATCCGAGCGCCTCGCGATACGGCGTCATATCCCAATCGGGCCAACGTTGCTGGGTGCGGGCAATCGTGGTCGCAGACCAAAAAGCGTCCCCGGGCAACGGGATCCCAACGCAAGCCAGCTGTTCGGGTGAGGCGTTGTAAATCAATTTCTTCCACGGCCGCATGAAATGCAGCGGCCAGGC
>JAIERC010000314.1 GCA_019747165.1 Sphingomonas sp.
TATCCGGCGGTCTTTGGCCATGTTGCCGCGGCGGCCGGTTGCCGGTCGCGGCATCCGGGCGCGCGGGGAAGCGGGGGAAGGGGCCTAGACGCAAAATGCGAAAAGGGCGCTAGAGGGCATGCCTCCGCGCCTTCCACCGCGAGCACCTGCCCGCCGGACGGGCGCGCCTTAGCGCAAGGGGGGGCAAGAGGCAAGCGGCAGGTAGCCTTGCGCTAAGGCGTGGCGCGCAGTGCCCGGTCAAGGAAGGCCAATATCTTTGGCCACCCGTCACGGCGCGCGGCGTTGTTGCCATCGACGCTGCCGCCAAGCCTGCTCAGCGGTGGCGGTGATGGATCATTTTTTGGCAACGGGACGCCGAACACGGCGTGTCCCGCATCTTTATACGCCAAAATTGTCACGCGAGGATCGCGCGTTTTCAGTTGCCGGGCCATCAGGCACGACGGCCACAGCGTGTCGGATTCGCCGCAGATGAGCAGCACCGGCGCTGGTGAGCGCTCGATCGCGATCGCGGCCTCGCGATGCGCTGGCAGAAGCTTGAGGCCATTGACATAGACCGAGCTAATCCCTTCACGGAAGCTGCCCTGACCAAAGGGAAGCATCGGCACGTCGCGCCCGCCAATCGTCCAGGATGATCCATCTACCCGCTCCATCTCCCACGAAAAGCCCGGCCAGACGACGCTCGACGGCATGCCCGCCACCACTGCTTTCAACTCTGGATGACGGCTAGCGACGAGCAACGCCGCTTCTGCACCTTTTGATCCGCCCATGATCGCGATCCGGCCGAAATCGACGCCCGGCTGGTGCGAGAGCCAAGCAAGGCCTGCATCAAAGCCCTCGATCGGAATGCCGGCCAGCGCTTTTCGTTGCCCGGGTGCTCTGAAATAGGAGAGTTGCAGGACCGAATAGCCCTGTGCCTGTAGAGCGCGTGCCATCTTCGTCGCGCTTTTGCCCAGGCCCCCCTCTGAGCCGCCGAGCAGCAAGACGGCGGCCTGGAGACCTGTGCCGTTCGCCGGAAAATAATTGGCTGGCTGTCCGGCAATGGTCAATCGGCGACCGGTTGCCCCTGGTTCGGTCATTTCAACCGGCAGCACCCATGGTTTCCATATCATCAGCACGACGCCAGCCGCCACGATCAAGGCCAGCATAACGCCGATGCCCATTGCCAGCCGTTTCACCAATCGCATCGTCGTCCTCCGCTTTGTTTCACCGGAGGTACCCGTTGACGTTGCGTCAGGATCAAGCCCCATTCTTCGTGGCTGAATAAGTAAATCTTGCGCGCGGGGTTACCCCGGCGGTTAACAATGGGCGCCGGCTTTGAGGGTCGGGCGAAGCCAGCTACCGCTGCTGGTTGATGCGTAGCCGACATGTCGTCTATCGAAACACGCCAAAGGGGAGCTGGAATTGCTGCAATCAAAATGGGTTCGAGCGGGTTTTACGGCGCTGGCTTTCGGCGGCATTGCCAACGCGCAGGCCATTGATGACCCGTTGACCCGGCCCATCGCTGCAGAATTTGCGGCGCGCTGGCTCGCGCCACAGCCGCCCAAGCGCATCTTCGGCAACAGCTATCTGGTCGGCTTTCGTAAGATGAATGTCGCGTTGATCGATACTGGCGCGGGGCTGATCCTGATCGATGGCGCGCTGCCGCAATCGGTATCCTCAGTGGAATCCAATATTCGTGCGCTTGGGTTCAAGGTCAGCGACGTAAAGCTGATCCTCAGCACCGAACCGCATTATGATCATGCGGGCGGCATTGCCGCTCTGGCGCGCGATAGCGGCGCAA
>JAIERC010000506.1 GCA_019747165.1 Sphingomonas sp.
TCAACCCGCTTTACGCCAATGATCTGGGCGCGGGCGAGTTGTTCGAAGGCGTGTTTGCCGGTGTGCCGGAGGGGCTAAAGCGCAGCCATGCCGCGCGCACCGCGCTGGTGCTGACGGCGGGGTCAAGCTCGATCCGCAATTTTGAAGGCGATTTGCGCCAGGCAGGCGCGGCGGGCCGGGTGTTGTTGTGCAAGGCGGCCGCGCGGCGTTGGGGCGTGGCGTGGGAGGCGTGCTCGACCCAGGGCGGTTTCGTGATCCATGGCCAGCAAAAGCTGCGCTTCGGTGCCTTGGCAGCTGCGGCCGCGGACGAGCAGCTCCCCGAAACGCTGCCGCTGCGCGAAGGGGCGGTTGGGCGCTTGTCGGGCCAATCACTGCCCCGCATCGATGTGCCCTCCAAGGTGGATGGATCGGCCAATTTTGCCGGCGATATCCGCCTGCCCGATATGGTTTTTGCCGCGATCCGGCAGGGCCCGGTGGGCGATAGCCGGCTGGTCAAGATCAATCGCAAGGCAGCGGAGCGGATTCGCGGTGTGCTGGCGGTGATCGAAGCGGAACGCTCGGTTGCGGTGGTTGCCAATAACTGGTGGGCAGCCAATCGCGCGCTCGATGCGCTAATTCCCCGCTTCGAAACGCGCGGGGCGTTGATCAACAGCGATAGTATCGACGCGGCGTTGAATGCAGCACTCGCCGGGCCGGGCCAGCGCATGGCCGCGCAGGGTGATCTCGCCGCGGTCTTCAAGGGCGCGCAGGTGGTGACGGCGGATTACCGGGTGGGGCTTGCGGTGCATGCCCCGCTGGAGACGATGACGGCAACCGCAAGGCTCGACGCCGGGCGGCTCGAACTCTGGCTGCCGACCCAGGCTCCGGGCCGGGCGCGTGCCGCCGCCGCCGCAGCGATCGGCCTTTCGGAAGAATCGGTGATCGTCCACCCGATGCTGATCGGCGGTTCCTTTGGCGCCAATCTTGAGCATCTGGTCGCTGAACAAGCCGCCGTGCTGGCCAAACAGATGAAGCGGCCAGTGCAGCTCGTCTGGTCGCGCTATGAGGATTTGCTGCACGATCGCTTTCGCCCGCCCGCCGCCGCGCGGCTGACGGCACGGCTGGGGCCCAATGGTTCGATCATGGGTTGGTTGACCAAGATTGCCGCCCCAAATACAGGCCGTGCGCTCGCTGATCGATTGTCGGTCGGTGATCCCGCGGTTCGCGCCGCGCTCGCGCTGCAGGGGGAGGGTGATCCTTATGCCGTGGCCGGTGCGCTGCCTTTTTATCGCTTCCCCAATTATGCAATCGATCACCACCCCGCTGATATCGGCGTGCCGACCGGCCATTGGCGGTCGGGAGCGCATAGCTATACCGCTTTTTTCACTGAATGTTTCCTTGACGAACTCGCGCATGTCGCCGGGACCGAGCCCCTGTCGTTCCGCGTATCGATCACGGCTGAGCCGCGCCTGGTCCGCTGTCTGTCGACGGCAGCGGCGCTTGGCGGCTGGGAAGGCGGCGTCCCCGGCAGTGCGCAAGGCATCGCCTGCCATAGTTTTCGCGGCAGCCATATTGCGGTACTCGCTGAAGCGCATTTCGAAGATGGCCAGCGCCCCGTGGTCGATCGGCTGGTCGCTGCGGTTGATTGCGGGCGGCAGATTAATCCTGATATCGTTCGGCAACAGATTGAAGGCGGGCTGATTTTCGGTATGGCAGCGGCATTGGGGGGATCGACTGGCTTTACTGAAAATGTCGCCGATGCGCGCGACTTTGGCGATTTGTCGCTGCCGCGGCTTGCCGATTGCCCCGACA
>JAIERC010000371.1 GCA_019747165.1 Sphingomonas sp.
TCCTGCAGGGAGTAGCGCCGCAATAACTGGAAAGGCCCGCCCATGTCGGCGGGCCTTTCATGTTTTGGGCGCTGGCCTGTCCGGCGGGCCGTTGCGGCAGCGTTGGTGACCCGCAAATGCCACACCATTGTTGGAAGATCGGGGGAACGATATCGCGCGAGGCGCTCGACTTCGTGCCCCGATAGGCTAGCGTCGCTGGCGTTCAGGAGGCCATTTTATGACGATCATCGTTCACCATCTCGAAAATTCGCGGTCGCAGCGCATCCTCTGGATGCTTGAGGAACTCGGCTTGCCCTATGAGATCAAGCATTATGCGCGCGATAAGAAGACGATGCTGGCACCGCCCGAACTGAAGCTGATCCATCCGCTCGGCAAATCGCCGGTGATTGAGGATGATGGTGTCGTCATCGCTGAAACGGGGGCGATCGTCGAATATCTGGTCGAAAAGGCCGATGGTCGGCTAGGGCCGGGGGCGCACCGTGCATCGGTGCTGCGCTATCGCCAGTTCATCCATTATGCCGAGGGCTCGATGATGCCCCCGCTCTTCGCGATCCTGGTGGCGGGACGCATTCCGCTATTTGGCAAGGCAGTGCTCAAGCGGCTGGTGCCCATGTTCGATGTCCATCTCGATTATCTGGAGGCCGAGCTCGCCTCCCGGCCTTGGTTTGCGGGAGACGAGATCAGCGCGGCTGACATCATGATGAGCTTTCCGCTCGAGGCAGCGCGATCACGTGCCGGGCTTGGCCCGTCGCGCCCAGCGACCACCGCTTGGCTTGCCAAGATCCACGCCCGCCCGGGCTATCAGACCGCGCTCGCCAAGGGCGGTCCCTATGCTTTTGCGTGATGCCTGGGGCATGACGCCAACGGCCTGACGCCCTACCCGCAGGAGATGGCGGCGTCGCTAGGTCTTGGCGCGGTGGGAAGGGGCATGGGGCGGCTCAATCTCCGGTGGTTCGGGTTCGTCCAGCGCTCCCTCCCACTTCGCCACCACGGCGGTGGCAACCGCGTTGCCGACGACATTGGTGCCCGACCGCCCCATGTCGAGGAACTGGTCCACGGGGAGGATCAGCAACAGCCCTGCCTCAGGGATGCCAAACTGCCCCATCACCGCCGCGATCACGACCAGTGATGCGCGCGGCACGCCGGCAATGCCCTTTGACGTGACCATCAGGACCAGCAGCATGATGATCTGGGTGCCGATCGACAAGTCGATGCCGTAAACTCGGGCGATGAACAATGTCGCAAAGGTCATGTACATCATCGAGCCGTCAAGGTTGAACGAATAGCCCAGCGGCAACACAAAGCTTGCGATCCGGGGCGGCACCCCGAACCGATCAAGCGCCTCCAACGTACGGGGATAAGCTGCCTCGGACGACGCGGTGGAAAAGGCCAGAAGGATAGGTTCGCGAATATAGCGGATCAGCGAAAATGCCCGTCGACCGATAAACGCGAAAGCGGCACCGAACAGCAACAGCCACAGCACCGCCAGCCCGATATAAAAGCTGCCAACAAACAGACCAAGTGTGACGATGATGCCCAATCCGTTGACGGTAATGGTGGCCGTGATCGCGGCAAACACCGCCAACGGTGCGATCCGCATGACATAATCGGTGATTTGCAGCATCATGGCCGCCAGCGCTTCTGCACCCTTGACGATCGGTGCGCCGCGTTCGCCAATCGCCAGCAACGCGACGCCAGCGAACACCGAAAACACGACGATCTGGATAATCTCATTGGTCGCCATCGCATCGACGATTGACGAGGGCACGACATGGGTGATCCATTTCGACA
>JAIERC010000224.1 GCA_019747165.1 Sphingomonas sp.
CCAAGAGATAATGGGCGAGATGGTTGACGGCAAAGCAGCGCTCGAACCCCTGCGCACTGCGCTGCGGCGAGACGATTTGAATGCCGGCATTGCCGATTACAGCATCGATCGGCCCCAGCGCGGCTACGTCACGGGCAAATTCGGCGACGCTGTCGAGATTATCGAGATCTAACGGCAATGCGATCACGCGACCGACCAGCGGTGCGGGAAGGCTATCCGGCCGCCTTGCGCCGATGACGAGTGAGACGCCCGGCTTAGCGATAAGCGCTTTTGCAGCCTCCAGCCCGATGCCGCTGGTGGCACCTGTCATCACAATCCGCATCGCTCGCCCCGAAGTTGGTCAACCAACCAATATCAGCGAATGACGCAATCCACAAGCAAATCCAGCTTCATGCGCAATTGATCAAAGCAAGCGGGGTTCCTGCACCCACATGATCGCCGCTTCTTCCAGAATCTCCGCAGCGGCAGCAATTGGGAATTGCGGATTGTTGATCCACGCCAGCATGATCCCGTCAAATGCTGCCTTGAGCGTAGCCGCGAGCGCGCGATCCCGTGTTGTTGCCTCGGTTTCGCCACGCGACGCGGCAAAGACCAGAGCGACCACTTCCACCGCCGCCGCGTTGATGGCCTCGATAGTTTCGAGCAGCGCAGGTTGCGTCATGGCGCGCGCGGCCAGTGCCAGCCGCACTTTGAAGAAATCGCGATCGGGCTCAATCGCCTCCCGCGCGGCAGCGAAAAACGCTTCAATCTGTTGGTGTGGTGGCGTTGCTTCTCGCCGCGTTCGATTGCGCTCAAGATAGGCGTCGAGGCCATGCCGCAGCGCCGCCTCTAGCATCTCTTCCTTGCGGGTGAAGTGATAATGGACCAGTCCGGTCGTCACTCCGGCTTCTGCCGCGATCACCTTGACACTTGCCGCCTCCAGCCCGTCGCGCGCGACCACCCGAAAGGCGGCATCAATCAGCCGGTCGCGCGTTGAGGGTAGCGGGTCTTTGGAGAGCGTTGGTGTTACCACCCGGTAGGTTTTCCCGCATTCTGCTTGTCGAGCCAGGCTTTTAACGGGGCAAAATAATCAACCATCGCCTGTCCGGACATCTCACGGCTGCCGGTAAAGGCCTGAAGGGCATCAGGCCACGGCTTTGATTGGCCGAGCTCGAGCATCGCATTCAGCCGCGCACCGACCTGCTTGTTTCCAAAAAACGAGCAGCGGTGCAGCGGGCCAGTCCACCCCGCTTGTTTGCAGGCTGCGGCATAGAATTGGAACTGCAGCAACCGCGCAAGGAAATAGCGCGTATAGGGCACGCTGGCCGGGACGTGATATTTCGCGCCAGGATCAAAACGGGTGGCGTCGCGCTCAACCGGCGGGACGATCCCTTGATATTGCAGGCGCATCGCGTTCCAGGCGGCCTCATAGCCCTCTGGCTTGATCGCGCCGGAAAACACACCCCAGCGCCAGCGATCGATCAGCAGGCCGAATGGCAGGAACGCCACCTTGTCCATTGCCTGTTTCAGTAACAGGCCAATGTCCTTGTCCTCGCTGGGGACTTTTTCCTTGGCGAGCAGGCCAATATCCACGAGATATTGCGGCGTGATCGATAGCGCGACGAAATCGCCGATCGCCTCGTGAAAGCCATCATTGGCGCCGTTCTTGTAGAGGAAGGGCTGCGCTTTATAAGCGCGCTGATAATAATTATGCCCCAGCTCGTGATGGATGGTGACGAAATCATCGCCATTCACCTTGGTGCACATCTTGATGCGGATATCGTCAAGATTGTCGAGATCCCAGGCCGAGGCAT
>JAIERC010000477.1 GCA_019747165.1 Sphingomonas sp.
TCTTGAAGTGGAACGAATATAATTCGCCGCTGAAGCGCAACGTGACGATCGAGGATGTCGGCGGCTCGGCGCTCTACCTGCTCAGCGACCTGTCGAGCGGCGTGACGGGCGAAACGCACCATGTCGATGCGGGCTATCATGTGGTCGGCATGAAGGCGGAGGACGCGCCGGATATTACGCTGGTTTGATCGGTGCCAACGATTCTTCGCCTACATGGGCTAAGGTACATGGTGTTTGTCGACGATCACCCACCGCCGCATGTTCATGCGAACGGCCGCGGCGAGGCAAAAATCACCATTGACGGTGGCCAGACGGTCCTGTCGAACAAAGGCATGTCCAAGGCAGATATCGCGCGCGCACGAAATGTTGTACGGGATCATCAGACGTTGTTTCGAGACGCTTGGATACGGTTTCATGGCTGAATTGACCGATGACGAATATGAAGCCGCGAATGAGCGAGGCCGGATCGAGTTTGAAACCACGCCGCATGCAAAGAGCGCCAAGTTCGACCGCACGACCGGCATGGTAACTCTCGACCTCTATAACGGCTGCACTTTCTCTTTTCCGGCGCGCCAGTTGCAGGGGTTGGAAAATGCCAGCGACGACGATCTTGCAACGGTTGAAGTCGTCGGTGTGGGCTATGGCATCCACTGGGAGCCGCTCGACGTAGATTTCACGGTTCCGGGGTTGATGGCAGGTCGCTTCGGGACGCCGTCTTATATGAAACCCTTGCATGCCCGGTTGCGCTCCCTTTTAGAGCAAGCCATCGGCGGCCACCGCGACGCCGCGTGAGCCACAACAGCTTCGGCCACCTCTTTCGCTTCACCACCTGGGGGGAGTCGCACGGCTCCGCCATCGGTGCGGTGGTGGATGGCTGCCCGCCGGGGCTGGCGCTGAGCGAAGCCGATATCCAGCCGTTTCTCGACAAGCGCCGGCCGGGCACCAGCCGCTTCACCACCCAGCGGCAGGAGCCCGATGCCGTGCGCATCCTCTCCGGCGTGTTCGAGGGGCGCACGACGGGCACGCCCATCGCCCTGATGATCGACAATGTGGACCAGCGATCAAAGGATTATTCTGAGGTCGCCAAAGCCTATCGCCCCGGCCATGCCGATTATGCCTATGATGCGAAATACGGCTTTCGCGACTATCGCGGCGGCGGGCGCTCCTCCGCCCGTGAAACCGCATCGCGGGTGGCGGCAGGTGCCGTCGCGCGGCTGGTGATCCCGGAGGTGCGGATCACCGCCTGGGTTGAGGCGATTGGTGGAGATGCGATCGATCCCACCAATTTTGATCGTGATGAGATCGATCGCAACCCCTTCTTCTGCCCCGATGCCGCCGCTGCCGCGCGCTGGGAAAAGCTGGTGGATGAAGCGCGCAAGGCCGGGTCGTCGCTCGGCGCGGTAATCGCTTGCGAGGCGACCGGCGTGCCCGCCGGTTGGGGGGCGCCGCTCTACGCCAAGCTCGACGCCGATTTGGCGAGCGCGTGCATGAGCATCAATGCGGTAAAGGGCGTCGAAATTGGCGATGGCTTCGGCGCGGCGAATTTGCGTGGGGAGGACAATGCCGACGCAATGCGGCCGGGGCGCCCCGGCGAAGATGGCCCCGAATTCCTCGCCAATCACGCGGGCGGCATCGCGGGCGGTATTTCCACTGGGCAGCCGGTGCTGGTGCGCGTCGCGTTCAAGCCAACCAGTTCAATCCTGACGCCGGTCGAAACAATCGACCGCGATGGCCACGCGACCGAGATCATGACCAAGGGCCGTCACGACCCCTGTGTCGGCATTCGCGGCGCGC
>JAIERC010000102.1 GCA_019747165.1 Sphingomonas sp.
CCAGCCAGCAGCTTGAATCACACCTCAGACCAATTGGGAATCCCCCATCGATTCAGTCACACAGTGACAAACTCTAATTGAATTGCGCTCGGCGAGGCGGAGCAACTGGGGTCTGCGCGCACAACAAAAAAGGCGGCCCCGAAGGGCCGCCTTTGAAGACGCAACAATGCTGATAAGAGATCAGAAATCGTTGCGATATTGCTCGTTGCCGATGAAGCCGAGTTTGGACACGCCAGACCGCTTGATCACCGCCAACACACGATCGACCGTTTCATAACGGGCCACGGCATCGGGCTGAAAGTGCAATTCGGGCTCCGGATCAAGCTGCTTGGTTTGATCAAGATATTGACGAAGCGTGATATCATCAACGGGCGCGCCGTTCCACGCCACCACCCCTGCCGCATCAATCGTGATCTTGTTCTTATCGGGTTCAATCGGTTGCTGCACGGCATTGGGGTCGTTCTGCGGAAGATCGACCTTCACGGCGTGCGTCTGGATCGGAATCGTGATGATGAACATGATAAGGAGCACGAGCAAGACGTCGATCAACGGCGTCATGTTCATGTCCATCATCGGCTCGCCGTCTTCCACGCCGCCGCCCGCAGGCGGCTCTGAAATGAAGCCCACTTTCGCGAAGCCGGCCTGTTGCATCTGGAAGATCGCACCGCCGACACACTTATAGGGTGTGTCTACGTCGCCGCGGATATGCGCCTCAGGCAATTCCACGTCGGGGGCGTTAGGGCCACCCTGGCGCGCAATCTCAAGCTTCAGCTTCGCCACTGCCTTATCGAGCAGCTCTGCGCTGGTAACCTTCGTACGGTTCCAATAGATTTCGCAGCCGCCATTGCCGTCACCCCGGATCGAGAGCGAGACATTTTCGGGCTTTGTCGTCGTTGGATCGAACCGGACATCGGGCAGCTTGACCTTGATATTCTGAACCACGACCGGAACCGCGATCAGAAAAATAATCAGCAGCACCAACATCACGTCCACCAAAGGGGTGGTGTTGATGTCCGACATGGGTTTGTTGGTGCTATCGCCACCAATGCTAATCGCCATTGCGAACTATCCTATCTGCAATCGTCTTGCCGCACGATCATCTCGTGCGGCGGCGCACCGGGGGCATGCGATTGCGCGCATGCGCCCCGATCCGTCATTCTGTTCAGGCGGTCTTGGCTGATGCTGCCTTGGCGTTGGCCATAGCCGGCCGAACGGCACCGTTCGACGCCAGATAACCCAGCACGTCGTTCGAGAAGGCCGACAGGTCTTCCGCGATCGACTTGTTGCGGCGCTGCAGCCAGTTATAGGCCAACACCGCAGGAACGGCGACGACCAGGCCGAGCGCGGTCATGATCAGCGCTTCACCAACCGGGCCGGCAACGGCGTCGATCGAGGCCTGACCCGACGCACCGATCTTGATGAGCGCGCGGTAAATGCCGACCACGGTGCCGAACAAGCCAACGAACGGCGACACCGAACCAACCGTCGCGAGGAAGGCGAGACCGCCGCCCAGCTTCGAGTTGATCGCGGCTTCCGAACGGGCGAGCGAGCCGTGCAGCCAGTCATGCGCTTCAACCGGGTCGGTCAGCTTCATGTGCTGGTCCTGCGCCATCAGGCCGTCATCGACGATCTGCTTATAGGCCGAATTCTTCTCCAGCTTGGCTGCTGCTTCCTTCAGGTTGTTGCTGTTCCAGAAGGCCGCACGAATGCGCTTGGCTTGCCCCATGATCTTCTGCTGTTCGAACAGCTTGGTGAACATGATGTAAAAGGTGCCAACAGACATGACGACCAGAATGC
>JAIERC010000092.1 GCA_019747165.1 Sphingomonas sp.
CGTGCTGACGGAGGCGGGGCAAGGGTTCGTGCCCGCCGCGCGGCGCGTACTGGGGGAGTTAGAGGAGGCGGAGCGAGCTGCGGCAGGCGAATATCGCACCCCAAGCGGGGACTTGCTGGTCACGGCGTCGCTGCGCTTTGGCAGAGCTTATCTGACGCCGGTGGTGTTGGCCTTTCTGGCAGAATATCCACGCGTGAATGTGCGGGTGATCGCAGCGGATTATGTTGTCGATTTGATCGAAAACCATGTCGATGTCGCGGTGCGGGTTGGTCGCCTGCCCGATAGCGGTCTGGTCGCCCGACGGATTGGCGAGACAGGTTGGGTGGTGTGCGCGAGCCCGGGCTATCTCGCACGGCGCGGCATCCCGCAAACGCCTGAGGACCTTGCCGCGCATGATTGTATCGCGTTCGAAGGATTGCAGCCCGCGCGCCATTGGCCGTTCGGGGTGGGTGCTGATGCCCGCACCATCGCCATCAAGCCGCGCTTCGCGGGCAATACCGCTGATGCCGTCATCGCGGCTGCCGTCGCGGATATGGGGGTCGCCCGGTTGTTATCCTATCAGGCGGCAGAGGCGATCAATCGCGGGCAGTTGATCCCGCTGCTGCCCGGCCAGTCACCCGAACCGATGCCCGTCCATCTCGTTCACCCCCCGGCCCAACTGGTACCGCTCAAATTGCGGGCCTTCCTGGATTTTGTCGCGCCGCGCCTGAAGACGGCATTGCGGGATTTGAGTGGCTAGAGTCTTATGACTTTGGATTGGACCAACCCAAACCCCGTTCGCCCTGAGCGAAGTCGAAGCCTGTCCTGAGCGCCTGCCTTGGCAGGCAGTCGAAGGGGGCATGCGAAGCGCGTGGGCTTCGACTTCAGCCCTTCAGGCTGAAGCCAGTTCTGAGCGCCTGCCTTGGCAGGCAGTCGAAGGGCTCAGCCCGAACGGGTATGATGTTGAAGCGACCTACCGTCATCACGCTCTAATGGCCGAAGGCACCGCCCGCGCGGCTGACAAACTGCCCTTTGTCGCGGTTATTTGCCGACGGTGAAGGCAATTGGTGCGGTGGTAGATGGCGGGGCGGAATGCAACGCAATGACCTGGGTCAGTAATTCAAAGGTCGACTTGGTCTCCAGATCATTATCGGCGATGTAGAACCAGGCGCCGCGATAGTGCACCATCGTCGTCGCGCCCACAGGCTCCCGATCGGATACCTGCACGCGAAACACGCCACCCAGCATCTCCTGCCAATCGAACGGGCTGCCATCAGCCCGCGTGGTGCGGCGTACCAGTCCGGCATCGAGATCACGCGCCGGTACTTCCACCCCGGTTGCCAGGAAATGCAGCGCTGCCATTACCGGACGCGTGGTGATGACCAGCGATTTGTTGTCCGGCGCATCGCCTGCCAGGATGATACGGATGCGATCGGCGGCCGGATCGATCCCGGTCAGCGACTTGAATTTCAGCGCCTCTTCGCTCGCCGCCGATCCGCGCGTGAAGCGTAGTTCGATGCTCGGCTTCTCCCCCGGAATACGGACCAGATCGAGCCGATTGTCGCGCTGAAGCGCGCGCAGCAGCTTAGCGGCATCAGCAAATTCGTGAAATTCAGGTTCGCGCGACGGGGCGGGGCCCGACGCGGTTGGCGCGTTCTTCAGCCCGTTCATCTCGATTACGCCAATCGAAAAGGCACGGTCGATCGACCAGCCCGATCGCACCAGCAGGAACAGAATCTCAGGGTTTATCGGCGTCATCATCTGCCGCACGAACTTCTCGCCCTCCAGCGGCGCGTAGAAGATCGTCGGCTTTTCGTTCAGCG
>JAIERC010000508.1 GCA_019747165.1 Sphingomonas sp.
TCCCGCGCTCGCTCTTCGCGCTGTCGATTTTCTATGGTGGCATGGTCTGCATTGCCGGCGTGCTCGGCAACAAGCAAGTCACGCTCGGGCCGCTTTCCGCGATTGGGCCGATGCTGGGGCTGGGGCCACTGGCGATTGAGGCGGGGATCTTCGCCTTTTTGATGCTGGTGGTGGTGTCGAGCGCGATTGCCGAGCTGCACGGTGCAGTGATTGCCAACCGGCTGGTGCGCTTTGGATTCGTGCCGCTGATCGCGTCAATCCTGTTGTCGCTGATCGTCCTCATCATTCCCGCCGCGCCCGATATGGACCCGGCGCGCGCGCAGGCGTTTGAACTGATGATGGGCGCCACCCCGCGCATCTGGGTGGGCGGCATCATCTCCTACGGTATTTCGCAGACGCTGAACGTCTATGTATTTTCAGCGCTGAAAGGGCGTGAGGGCGGCGGCCTGCTCTGGCTGCGCGCCGGGATCGCCAGCATCTTGTCGCAGATCGTCGACACTTTGCTGTTCGTCAGCATCGCCTTTCTGGGCGTCTTCCCGATCCGCGAGCTGTTGATCGGGCAGATGGTGGTGAAAGTTGGCCTCTCCGCGCTGCTGGTGCCGCCACTGATTTATGCAGTGGTGGGGATTGGGCGCTGGCTGGACCGGGCGGGGAGTGACTGAGAGTGGGTGGAAATCGGTAGGTCCGGCTTTTCTCCGAAACCTGAAAACCAGTCGTAGCGCTACTTGTCGATCTAGGCGCGACCGATCTCTCTACGGCTTCGTTGAAATGTCGGCTGCCACCCGGCGAAGTGTATCAGCGCCCATCATAGCATGCCGAGGGTTGTCTACTAATCCCGTAGCTAACAGGATTGTCCCAAAGTTGACAGCCCATGCGCGTGCCCGCGCGACCTCAGCCACGCTCGCTCCATAGGCTTTCAGAGCTTCACGGCGCGCCTCTGCATCATCGAACAACGCCCAAACACCCGCTAGATCGGTCGCAACATCGCCCGAGGTGATGTCGCCCCAATCGATAATCGCGCTGATCTTTCCGCGATACATAAGAACGTTGCGCGCATGCAGGTCGCCGTGCAGCCAACGTGCCTCGTCGGAGACGGGAGCGTCGAGGCCTTCAGTCACAGCAATCTCGATTTCTGGTGCCAGGCCCGTCTCGGAACTTTTCAGCCGGTCTATGCGTGCGGTTATCAGCGCAGCACGATCAGCAAGCGGGCAGCCACGGACTTCATTGATGGGAGCATCGCTGGGTGCGGTCTGGTGCAGCGCTCGAAGAAACCGGCCAAAAATAGGGGCCTGATCTTGGCCTGGACGCTCGTCGCTTGCTGCGCACCCCGGCAACCATGGCAAAATACTCCAATTCCACGGGTAACAACGACCGGGATGGCCAACGCGCACTGGCGACGGGACTGGGAGCGGCAGCTTTTGCGCGAGCGTTGGGAGCCAAGTCTGCTCATTGAGTAAAGGTTTTGCAGCCACCAAGCGGCGAGGTAGGCGGACCGTGTAGGCGTCCCCCAACCGAAACATAACGTTGTCCCAGCCTGCATCCAGCAGCACTAGCGGCAAATCAGCAAGATCGGCATGCTGGTCCTGCAAAAGTGTTTGGACCAACTCTTGGTCAATCTCCACTTCTGCGGTTGGTGTGCCGTCCATCATCGATCTCTAGCTCGGTTGGAATAGTCGCCTTTTCGCGACCGCTGTTCAAAAAAGCAACGACCGAAACTGGGGCGAAACCGGCCAATCCTGATGGTGTGGACGCCCCCTGACGGCATTGATGTGCCAGAGTGGAGGTGTTGAACTTCACTTAGAGGAG
>JAIERC010000474.1 GCA_019747165.1 Sphingomonas sp.
CGTGAGCCCGGTCGGATAGACCATGTCACTATCGTCTGCCATTTTTTACCACCCTCTCTCGGGACATCAGACGGTCTTTGTGCAGAAAGTGTCCCATCATCCGGCACGACCGAAAGGCGACCCGAAGGCCGTCATCCACAGATGCGGTCGACGCTACGCTATCGCTCGGCCAGCCCCGAAACGACCCGTAAAAATCCGCACAAGTGTCTAGTTATCTTAACAATGGAAAGTGTCAATTCTTCGTGACGTTTTGGTGGCAGGCTAACTGCCCCAGCGATCAGACGAGTCGGCTCTGCCGGACGGCTGCGGCGATGAAGCTCGCGAACAACGGGTGGGGATCGAACGGCTTGCTTTTCAGTTCCGGGTGGAACTGTACGCCGACGAACCAGGGATGATCGGGTCGTTCGACAATCTCGGGGAGCATACCATCGGGTGACATCCCCGAAAACACCAGCCCGCCCTTTTCGAGCATATCGCGATAGCCCGTGTTGACTTCATAACGGTGGCGGTGGCGTTCGCTAATTTCCGATGTGCCGTAGATTGAAGAGACAACGCTATTGCCGTCGAGCCTGGCGGGATAGGCTCCAAGCCGCATCGTCCCGCCCAGATCACCGCCCTCCTCCCGCTCCTGCAGGCCGTCCGCGCTCATCCATTCGGTGATCATGCCGACAACGGGTTCAGACGTTGGGCCGAATTCAGTCGAGCTCGCGTCAGCAACGCCGCCAAGATCGCGCGCGCCTTCGATACAGGCCATCTGCATGCCGAAGCAGATGCCGAAATAGGGAATTTCCCGCTCGCGCGCGAAGCGCACGCTGGCAATCTTGCCTTCCGCGCCGCGCTCCCCAAAGGCACCTGGCACCAAAATCGCATGCAGCGGTTCAAGCCGTGCCGCTACATCACTGTCAGCTTGTTCAAAAAGCTCGGCGTCAATCCATTCGATGTTGACCCGCACCCGATTGGCGATGCCCCCATGGACAAGCGCCTCGTTCAGCGACTTATACGCATCCTGCAAGCCGACATATTTGCCAACCACCCCAACCGTCACTTCACCTTCGGGATTGGTTAGACGGTCGACGATATTGGTCCAGCGCGACAAATCTGGCGCGCTACCGGGGACGATATCAAACGCGCGCAATACCTCTGAATCAAGCCCCTCGGCGTGATACTGCATCGGCACCGCATAGATGCTCGCGGCGTCGAGCGCGGGGATGACCGCTTCCTTGCGGACGTTGCAGAACAGCGCGATCTTGGCGCGGTCGCTCTCCGGCAGGGGATGCTCGCAGCGACAGACCAGCACATCGGGCTGCACACCCAGGGCGGCCAGTTCACGCACCGAATGCTGGGTTGGCTTCGTCTTCAGCTCACCCGCTGCGGCGATATACGGCACCAACGTGACATGGATGCTGACCGATTGGCCGCGCCCCAGATCATTCCGCAACTGCCGGATCGCTTCGATGAACGGCAGCGATTCGATGTCGCCGACGGTGCCGCCAATCTCGCACAGCACAAAATCGACATCATCGGTCTGCGCCTGGGCAAAGGCCTTAATGGCGTCAGTCACATGCGGAATCACTTGAACGGTTGCGCCCAGATAGTCGCCGCGCCGCTCGCGCTGAATGATCGTCTGATAGATTCGGCCGGAAGTGATATTGTCCGACTGGCGGCTCGGCACACCCGTGAACCGTTCATAATGGCCAAGGTCGAGATCCGTCTCGGCGCCGTCATCAGTCACATAGACTTCGCCATGCTGATAGGGCGACATCGTGCCGGGATCGACGTTAAGATACGGATCGAACTTGCGAATCCGAACGGAATAGCCCC
>JAIERC010000251.1 GCA_019747165.1 Sphingomonas sp.
GATAAGACCAAGTGGAGAGAAATATGCAGACTGAGCTCGACCGCCGAATCGATAATGGCCTCGCCGCGCTCACCGGATTGGGCGGGCAAATGCCGGTCATCCCAATCGAGCTTCAAGGGCGCAGTTATCCGACGATCGCCGTCGCACCGCCTGCCCTGACCTATTATTTCGCGCATTTTTGCAACGAACATGCCGACAAGACTTTTCTGGTGTCGGGCGATGAGCGCCTGACTTTTGCTGAGGTTTTCGCGCTGGCGCAGCAAACCGCGCGCGCGCTGGTCGATGGTTGTGGCGTCAAGCAAGGGGACAGGGTGGGCATTGCGATGCGCAATTCGCCGTCCTGGATCGCGCTCTACATGGGTATCTTAATGGCCGGTGGCGTGGCGACCCTGCTGAATGGCTGGTGGCAGACCGCTGAGCTTGCCGAGGCGATCCAAGATGTCGATTGCCACATGGTTTTTGCTGATGCACCCCGCGCGCAACGGCTCGACGAGGCGACCGGGCTGGGGGCTGAGGTAATGGCGATCGATGATCGGTTGCCGCTGGCGGAGGCGCTGGCGCCGCTATTTGCCCGGGGCGGCAGTACAACAACGGTGCTGCCGATGCTGCGCGGCGACGATAATGCGACGATCCTGTTCACCAGTGGATCGACCGGCCAGTCCAAGGGCGCGCTCTCCGATCACCGCGCGGTCATGCAGGCAACGTTCAATTATCTGGTCAGCGCGCTCATGATGCTGGGGATATCGACCGAGGATGGCAAGCCGGTCACGACCCAGCATGCCACACTGCTCAACGTGCCGTTGTTCCATGTCACCGCCGAAGTGCCGGTGTTCCTGCAAAGCTTTGCGATGGCGCGCAAGCTGGTGCTGATGCCGAAATGGGATGCCGAAGAGGCAATGCGGCTAATCGAGCGCGAGAAAATCACCTATTTCGTTGGCGTGCCGCTGATGAGTTTCGAGATTTTGACCCATCCGAAACGCCCCGATTATGATCTGTCTACCGTCACTGATTTTGCAGCGGGTGGTGCGCCGCGCCCAGTCGAGCATGTCCGCCGCTTGAATGAGGAGATGGGCGGGGCCGCGCCGCTGCTCGGCTATGGCTTGACCGAAACAAACGGCATTGGCTGCGGCAATTTCCGCAGCAACTACCTTGCCAAGCCCAATTCGACCGGTCGCGCTTCGGCCCCGCTGGTTGATCTGGCTATCCTCGACGGTGCCGGGCGACCCGTGCCGCAGGGGGAGCGCGGCGAAGTGGGGATCCGGTCAATCTGCAACTTCAAAGAATATTGGGGTCGCCCCGAAGCCACCAGCGAAGCCTTTACTGCAGACCGATATTTCCTGACCGGCGATATCGGCTATCTCGACGAGGCGGGGTATCTGTTCATCGTCGATCGCAAAAAGGACATCATCATTCGTGGCGGCGAGAATATCTCGTGCCAGGAAGTCGAAGCCGCGCTTTACGAAAACCCGCATGTTGCCGAGGCGGCGGTATTTGGTTTGCCGGATGAGCGGTTCGGCGAGGTGCCGGGCGCGGTGGTGCATATCCGCGCTGGCGAGGTCATGGATGTGGAGGCGTTGTGCGAATTTTTGAGCGCGCGGATCGCAGCGTTCAAGGTGCCCAAGCGCATCTGGATCGCTGAGGCGCCGCTCCCGCGACTGGGGACGGAGAAGATCGACAAGGTATCGCTGCGCGCCGCCTATCGATCGCTTTATGCCACCGAATCCGCTGCGGCTTGATCTGGCGTCCGCCGTCCACCCGCGATAGAGCGGGGCGATGGCCATTGGCGGGATCAGCGACAGGATTAATCGGCGGACGCTGCTGA
>JAIERC010000507.1 GCA_019747165.1 Sphingomonas sp.
CATAGACATCAAGCTCCAGCGCGCATTTCACCGCCCGCTCGGCATGGTCCGGCTGGGAGATGGGGGCGTTGAAGATCGCCATGATCGCATCGCCGATAAACTTGTCGATCGTGCCCTGATATTTCAGGATGATCGAACAGGCACCGTCGAGATACGCGTTCAGCACTTCCGACAGGGCTTCGGAGGTTAGCCCTTCGGACAGGGTCGTGAAGCTGGCGATATCAGTGAAGATAAAGGTCACCTCACGGCGATCGCCCTTGATGCTGAGTGCTGTCGGATCATCGACGAGCTGACTGACCACCGCCGGCGACACGTAGCGGGAGAAGGCGCCCTGGATGAACTGACGTTGCTTGCGTTCGGCACGACCAATGGCGACGTCCATCAACCACAATGCCAGCAGCAGCGCGAGCGTTGGCGCGAGCAGCGGCACCAATGGGACGCCATAGCTATAGCCGAGGAAGGACCCGACCCAGTAGAGCAGGATGAAGATGCCGCCAATCGTGAAGCTAAATGCCGCCCCGCGCTTCAGCAAGCCCAGGCCGACCCCGACCAGTGCAAACATGACCGTGATGGCAATGTCACCAGCGAGGTTGAGGCGCTTTAGCGAGCGTCCTTCCATCACTTGCGAGATGCCATGCGCCATCACCGTGATTCCGGGCATGTTGCCGTCGTCGCCATCATCGAGGACAGCGAGCGGCGTGCGGTGGCGATCGGTGATCGACAAAATGGCACCAACCAGCACGACCTTGCCCTTGAACCATTCGTCAGGAAGGAAGGCGATAGTGTGCGAGGGATAGACCGCAAAGGCGGGCGTTTCAGAATCGGGATGCGGGCGCCACGCAATTTCGGGCGCCGTATTGGGCGTATTGATGCCAATCAGCTTTGCTGCCTTGCGCACAAAGCCAAGCGGCATGCCGGGATTGGTTTGGCCTGGGAAGATCCACCGCACGCTGTCGTTGGTCGGGTCTTTCAGCAGGTTGGCGCCGGCGCGGAGCCGTTCGGGGACAAAGTCATTCAGATAGGCGAGCTGATCTTCATTCACGATGTTCGGCGAATTGGAATAGCTGATGAACAGCGGCACCTTGGCTTCGCGGATCGTCTTTTTGAGCAGCTCGTCTTTGGCGGGCTCGGTCGCCTGGTCGAACAAAACGTCGACACCGATCTCGCGCGCACCCTTGGCCTCAAGCGTCTTGATCAAATTCGCCAAGAATTCCCGATCGACCGGGGAGCGGTACGCAAATTGCGATACCGTCTCCTCGGTCAACCCGGCGATCACAATGTCTTTGGACTGCGGCATCGGTGCCGATTGCCCAGCGACGCGAAGGTCACGGCTCGTGGTCTCCAACCCTGACAGGAATGTCAGATATTGTACTGCCAGCGTCGCCATGATGGCCGCTAGGGCGGCAACGATAATTGCCGCCCGATAGTCCTTTAGTTGTTTAGCGTTCATTTTGCGACGACTTGCCCCTGGCTGACGACCTTCAACAGGGCATCAGCCTGCTGGATGCAGCCCTTTTCGAGCATCCACGATGCCAGAATCAGGTCATTGTCCAAGTCATTGGGCACAATGTTGATGCTGACCGGAAATTCCTGATCGTTCATACGCATGACGAAAATGGTCTGCGCGTCAAAGGATGAAAGTTCGGGAACGGCCATCATGGTTTCCCCGACATTCCATTCAAAATCGGCAATCCATGACCGATCAACCGGCGTCACCGAGAATTTCTGGGCATGGGCGCCATCTGGGCGCCACCAGATCGGCTTGCCGCCGGCCTTGAGGCAGCGCTCGCCTGGACGCGAGATATCGATCAGCCAGGGGTTGG
>JAIERC010000009.1 GCA_019747165.1 Sphingomonas sp.
CCAGTTGCGGTAAAGCGCATTTCTGCTGTGGCCTGGGAGCGGGGGCTCCACTGGGTCGCTAAATGGGGGACATAGATAATGGTTGATCGCGTTAGAGTCGCGATAATCGGCTCGGGTCCCGCCGGGCTAAGCGCGGCTGCGCGTGCCGCCCAGCTCGGCCTGTCGCACGTCCTGATCGAAAAGACCGATCACCTTTCTGATACGATCTACAAGTATCAAAAGGGCAAACATGTGATGGCCACGCCTGCCAAGCTGGTGCTGCGGTCAGATCTCGATTTTGATGCCGGCAAGCGCGAAGTCATCCTGAAAACCTGGGACGAACAGGCCGTCGGCAACAAGGTCAATGTCCGTTATCGCAGCGAAGTAAAGGCAATTACGGGCGACCGGGGCGATTTCGCGCTGGCGCTCACCGATGGCACCGTGATCAACGCCGAATGCGTCGTGCTGGCGATCGGCACCCAGGGCAATCCCAACTTAATGCGCTGCCCAGGCGCGGCATTGCCGCATGTCCAATATCAGCTCGATGATCCCGGCGAATATGTCGATGAACATATCACCGTGATCGGGTCGGGCGATGCGGGAATCGAAAACGCGCTGGGTCTGGCGGCGGACAAGGCTCAGGGTAATGTCGTCACCATCCTTAATCGATCGGCTGATTTCGCCCGCGCCAAAAGCGCCAATGTCAAATTGCTCAACGAGGCGTCCGATCAGGGGCGCGTGATCGTCCGGCTCAACACCACGCCGGGTGAAGTGCGCGAAGGCGAATTGCTGCTGGAAACGCGCGACGGCACCGAAACAATTCAGTGCGACCGGATCATTGCGCGCATGGGATCAGCTGCGCCGCGCGCCTTTATCGAATCCTGCGGCATTGAATTCACCAGTGCTGATCGCGAAGCTTTCCCGAAATTGTCGCCTGAATTTGAATCGACCAAGGCTGGCATCTTCGTGATCGGCGCGTTGGCTGGGTATCCGCTGATCAAGCACTGCATGAATCAGGGCTATGACGTTATCGAGTTCATCAACGGCAATACGACGTTGAAGCCTGCCGATGAGCCTCTGCTGGAAGCCAAGTTCGAAGCATTCAAGACATCACGCCGGTCAGTCGATGATTGGCTTGAGCTGTTGCGGACCAACATCACGATTTTGAACGACCTGTCGCCGCTGCAGATGCGCGAATTCGTGCTTGATTCCGAAGTGCGGCCCTACAAGGCCGGGGAAATCATCATCAAGCGCAACGAACCGGGATCGTCGCTGCTTTGTATCGCGCAGGGATCGGTGCTGGTTGAGGTCAACCCGGCCGATCCGTCGATCACTATTCCCATTGCGCAAGGGTCGATTTTTGGCGAAGTCGGCCTGATTTCGGGCCGTCGCCGTGGTGCCACTGTACGCGCGGGCACGGATTGTACGATCGTTGAAGTGTCGCGCACCGCGGCGCTGAAGCTGATGGCGTCGGTGCCCGCGGCCAAGCGCGCCGTTACCCGCATCTCGGTTGAGCGGCAATTACTGCAGATGTTCAAATCGGGGCTGCTGTCCAGCGATCTGGTCGAAGTGCTCGACACGCATGAGATCGTCAATGTCCGTGCCGGTGAAGCGATTTTCACCGAGGGTGAAGCGAGCGATGATGTGTTCGTGATCCGGATCGGCAGCATGATCGTCGAAAAGAATGTCGCGGGCAAGCCGGTGTTTCTGTCCTATCAGCCGGCCAGTACCTATGTCGGCGCGTTGTCGCTGGTTAATGGCGGGCGGCGCTCCAAAACCGTGCGCGCGGCGGTCAAATCCGAAGTCATCAAGCTGCAAGGGGCGGCGTTTGCGCGGCTGCTTGCGGCCAAACCCG
>JAIERC010000169.1 GCA_019747165.1 Sphingomonas sp.
TGAGCAGGCCGGTCGCCATTGATCGGCTGGGATCATAGGCATTGTCGGTCATCAGCACTTCATCGCCGGGCGCCAATACCGAAAGCAGTGCCCCGGCAATCGCGGCAACGCCCGAACAATAGAGAAACGTGCCTTCCGCGCCGGGTTCAAGCGAGGTCAGCGCATCGGCCAGTGACCATTGGGTCGGGGTGCCGCGCCGCCCATAGAACAGCTTGTGATGCGTGTCGCGCGTGGCAGCGCGCAGATCGGCAACCGACTCATACAGGATGGTCGATGCGCGCCACACCGGCGGGCTGACGATACCGCTCGTCCATTCCGGCCGCCGCCCGGCATTGACGACGCGTGTCGCGTCACCGTGCCGGTCGTCGTCCGGTTCGGTCATGCCGGGCCCATGGCCTTTGGCGTTGAAAGATCGGCACCCCATTCAGACCAGCTGCCGTCATACAGCGCGGCTTCATTGCCCAGCAGATGCGCCCCGAACACCAGCACGGCGGCCGTGATGCCCGATCCGCAGGTGCCGACCAATGGCCGTGAAAGGTCAATGCCGGCATCGGCATAAACGGCTTTCAGGGCATCGCCCTGCTTCCAGGTGCCATCGGCGTTGAACAGCTGGCCATAGGGGATGTTCTTTGAACCCGGGATATGGCCGGGCATCGTGGCGGGGCGCGGATCGGGTTCCTGGCCCGTGAAGCGCGCCGCTGACCGTGCGTCCATCACCTGATCGGCGCTGGTTTCGACATTGGCCTTCATCTGCGCCAGCGTGCGCAGCCCCTTGTCGTCCGCCCATACGGTGAAGTGGCGATGACGCAGGCTTTCCTTGCCGCTCTTCGTTTCGCGTCCTTCCGCCTTCCATTTGGCGATGCCGCCGTCGAGAATAGCGACGTCATGCGCGCCAAAGGTCCGCAGCATCCACCAGGCGCGGGCAGCGGTGTGGAGCGGCGAATCGTCGTAAAGGACGATACGGCTGCCATCGCCCAGCCCAAGCGACTGCATGCGGCTGGCAAATTTTTCGGGCGAGGGCAGCATCATCGGCAGCGGGCTCGACGTGTCGGCAATCTCTGCCAGATCCATGAAGACGGCGCCGGGAATATGCGCGGCTTCATATTCTGCAGCAGCATTGCGGCCATGATCGGCAAGAAAATAACTTGCATCGACAATCCGCAGATCGGTTGCGTTCAACTCGCCTGCCAGCCATTCGGTCGTTACCAACGCGTCCATTATCTTCTCCCGGAATCCTGTTGGGCACTCCCTAGCGGTCACTATGGCCCTCGTCGAGACGATCTAGGGCCTGTGATGCAAGAACATTATGAGCGATCGGTCTGAGCGGCAGCAAGGGCATGATCAGCACCAGCATCATTTCCTTTCGGGTTTCCCCGCGATAAGTGCGTGGGGATGACACCCAAATTCCTTGGCCAGACGAGCGCATTGCCGGCATCGCCCGAAGCGGCAGTGCTTGATTATGTACCCAATCCGCGATGCGACAGCACCTATATGGTGCGGTTTGCCGTGCCCGAATTCACCTCGCTCTGCCCGGTAACGGGGCAGCCCGATTTTGCGCATCTGGTGATCGATTATGTGCCGGCGGCAACGATCGTCGAATCGAAATCGCTCAAGTTGTTTCTCGGTGCCTTTCGCAATCATCAGGCCTTTCATGAAGATTGCACTGTGGGCATCGGCGAGCGGCTATATCGTGAGATGCAGCCGGTGTGGCTGCGAATCGGCGGCTATTGGTATCCGCGCGGCGGCATTCCCATTGATGTCTTCTGGCAGAGCGGGGCGCCACCAGCTGGAGTGTGGATCCCCGCGCAGGACGTGCCCGGATATCGCGGGCGCGGCTAGGCGGTAGACTTAT
>JAIERC010000247.1 GCA_019747165.1 Sphingomonas sp.
TGCTCAAGAAGCGGTTGATGATGACGGGCAAGACCTGGACCGTCGGCCAATATGGCACGGCGACGATGAGCATCATTGTCGTCGTCACGGCCTTGCTGGCGCTGCGCGGCGTGCCAGTCCTCTTGGCCTTGCTGGTGGGCATCATCATCGGCGCGGGCCTGCCCCATATGGTCGTGGGGTTTTTCATCAAGCGGCGCATCGCCAAATTTACTGCTAAATTCCCTGACGCCATCGAATTGCTGGTTCGTGGCCTGCGATCCGGGCTGCCCATCGGCGAGACAATGGCTGTTGTCGGCGCTGAAGTGGATGGCCCGGTTGGCGTGGAATTCCGATCGATCACGGACAAGATGAAGATCGGCCGGACCATGGACGTAGCGCTGCAGGAAACCGCCGATCGGCTGGGCACGCCGGAATTTCAATTCTTTGTGATCACGATTGCAATCCAGCGTGAGACCGGCGGCAATCTTGCCGAAACGCTCGCCAATCTGGCGACGGTGCTGCGCATGCGCGGCCAGATGAAGCTGAAGATCAAGGCGATGTCGTCTGAATCCAAGGCATCGGCCTATATCGTCGGCTCGCTGCCCTTCATCGTGTTCGGCATGATCTGGATGATCAACGGCAGCTATATGCAGAATTTCTTCATCGAACCTCGGCTGATGGTTGCCGGCGGCGGTGGCCTGCTGTGGATGGGAATCGGGGCATTCATCATGGCCAAAATGGTCAATTTCGAAATCTAGCGACGGGAAAAACTGCGCGTGCAATTCCAGAGTGCCTCTGCCGGACCGACGATCCTCGGGGTCGATGTGACCAGCGTCGCGACGCTGCTCGCTGGCGTCTGCGCCTTCATGGTGCTCATCGCGATCTATGCGGTAATGACGGTCAACGATCCGATGACAAAGCGGGTCAAGGCGCTCAACGATCGCCGCGAGCAGTTGAAAGCGGGCATTACCGCTTCAACCGCAAAGCGCCGTGCCAAGCTGGTTCGCCAGAACCGCACAACCGATCGCATGCGCGATCTTCTTCAATCGCTGCAGGTTCTGCAAGACAGTCAGGTTAAGACTGCACAGATCAAACTGATGCAGGCCGGTATCAGATCAAAAGAATATGCTGTCTTTGTCATTTTCGCGCGGATGGTCATGCCGGTCATATTGGGCGGCACGATGCTCTATTTGGTCTATGGCACAGAGATGTTTGCCGATTGGTCGCCGATCAAGGCCTATGGCCTCGTCGCGGGCAGTTTTATCTTATCCTATAAGGCACCCGATCTTTATTTGAACAACAAGATTACCAAAAGATCGGATGCGATCCGCAAGGGATTGCCCGACGCACTTGATTTGTTGGTGATCTGCGCCGAAGCCGGTCTGACAGTAGATGCCGCGTTCAACCGCGTGGCGCGCGAACTTGGCCGGGCTTATCCTGAGCTGGGCGATGAATTCACGCTAACGGCAATTGAACTGGGCTTTCTGTCGGAACGCCGGCAGGCCTTTGAAAACCTTGCGTTGCGGGTCAAGCTTGATGCGCTGAAGGGCGTGGTGACGACGATGGTGCAGACCGAGAAATATGGCACCCCGCTCGCCTCCGCGCTGCGGGTTTTGTCGGCGGAGTTTCGGAATGAGCGGATGATGCGTGCTGAGGAGAAAGCGGCGCGGCTGCCCGCGATCATGACGATTCCGCTGATTCTTTTCATTCTGCCGACGCTTTTCGTCGTCATTCTGGGGCCAGCGGCGTGTTCGATCTCCGATGCCTTTTCGGGCGGCATCTGATCGGCGCTGAGCGCTTGCTTGCGGGGAAGTGAACGGGCAAACTGGGTAACGACAATCCATGTCGTGAGGCCAAGCCATGCTGCCCCAATTGCCCAATTCGCCAGCCCAGA
>JAIERC010000515.1 GCA_019747165.1 Sphingomonas sp.
CGACTTTTTCTGGCGCGAAGGCGGCGAACGCTTCGGCCGGGAACAGATCCTCGGTCATCCGCGTGCCAGCGGTCGGGGCGATCGTGTTGACCTTAATGTTGTTCTTGGCGCCCTCAATCGCCAGCGTCTTGGTCAGCCCGGCAAGACCGAGCTTTGCCGCGCCATAATTGGCCTGGCCGAAATTGCCATAGAGGCCTGTCGACGAAGCGGTCATCAGCACGCGGCCATAATTTTGCGCGCGCATCGTCTCCCACACCGCCTTGGTGCAGTTGGCCGAGCCGTTCAGATGGACGTCGACGACGAACTTGAAATCGGCGGGCTCCATCTTGGCAAAGCTCTTGTCGCGCAGGACGCCGGCATTGTTGATCAGGATGTCGACCGATCCCCATTTCGCCTTGGCCGCTTCAACCATCGCGACCATTTGGTCATATTCAGTGACGCTGCCGCCGTTCGACATGGCGATGCCGCCGGCTGCCTCGATTTCTTCGACAACCTTCAGCGCCGCATCGGAATGCCCGGTGCCGTCGCGCGCGCCGCCGAGATCATTGACCACCACTTTCGCCCCGCGCCGCGCCAGTTCGAGCGCATAGGCGCGGCCAAGGCCGCCGCCTGCGCCGGTGACGATGGCAACGCGGTTTTCGAAACTGATGGTCATGGCGCTCTTCCTCTAATGATAGCTGGAGCGCTTCCTATTCGATTGATCGGGCGGTGCAAGCGGGACCGTCATCATAACGGCCCCGCCCCAGGAGATTGACGGCGATATCAACCCGGCCGCTTGGCCCGGCGGTGCTTTTTGGTAGGGCCGTTGCCTGGCTCCATACAATGATCGAATTCGCCCGCCTTGCAGAGCGGATAGGAATCGAGCGCTGGCGCCGGCAGTGTCGATTCCGGGGCGACGGCGAGCATGCTTTGATTGGCGCGCGCGGCGCTATTGGTTTGCAGATCAGCCTCGCGCGATCGCGGTCCGGTCGACGGGGTCGTCTCGGTCGACAGCGCGGTGTCGGGGATACCGTTGGTGGTGGTAGGGCCGGTCTGTGCGACCAAGGGGCTGGCGAGCAAGACCAAGCCGGTTAGGATATAGGTGGATTTCATCTTGTCTCTCCTGGCGAAGGGGCGGGGGCAGCCGAAGCCGCACCCTGACCAAACGCCGGGAGGAGGATTAGGGTCCGGATCGGCGCTTAGGCGCCCGAATCGAGCGCATAGCCCGCCGAGCGGACGGTGCGGATGATATCCGGCCGGTCGCCATTGTTGATCGCTTTGCGCAGCCGCCGGATATGGACGTCCACTGTGCGTGATTCGATGTCCGAATCATGGCCCCAGACCGCGTCGAGCAAGCGTTCGCGGCTGAACACCCAGCCGGGATGCTCGAGGAAATGCTTGAGCAAGCGGAATTCGGTGGGGCCGAGCGGGATCACCTCGCCCGAACGGCGGACCTTGTGGCCCACCGTGTCCATCTCAATATCGGCATAGGTCAACTGCTCGCCCGCCAGCGCCGGGCGCACGCGGCGCAGTACCGCGCCCACACGCGCAACGAGCTCGCGCGGCGAGAAGGGCTTGGTGACATAATCGTCCGCCCCGGTTTCCAGCCCGCGCACGCGATCTTCCTCTTCACCGCGCGCGGTGAGCATGATGATCGGCACATTGGCGGTTTCTGGCATACGGCGCAGGCGACGGCAGACTTCGATGCCCGACAGCCCCTCGACCATCCAGTCGAGCAGGACGATATCGGGCGTTGCCTCTTTGGCGAGCAGCAGCGCTTCTTCGCCATCGGGGGTCTGCTGAACCTCGAAATCCTCACGCTTGAAATGCCAGATCAGCAATTCGGCGAGGGCGGCGTCATCTTCGACGAGCAACATCTTGGCGCGGGCCATTA
>JAIERC010000100.1 GCA_019747165.1 Sphingomonas sp.
GAAAATGGAGCACAGCCTGACCGCGCCGTTCGACGGGACGGTGGAGGAACTCAACGCCACCGCTGGCGCGCAGGTGAGCGAGGGGGCGGTGTTGGTGAAGGTGGTGCGGGGGACGGATAAACCTTCGCCCCCCCTTGGGGAGAAGGATATGAAGCCTTAGGAGCGAAGCGAGTTAGGCGAAGTTGGATGAGGGGGTTAGGACGCGAGTGGGTCGCGACTCGCTAGCGTCGAGCACCCTCACCCAGCTCCGACTAAGCAGCAGAGCCGCCAAGTCTGCGCACCCCTCCCCCTCCAGGGAGAGGGAAAAGAAATTCGGGAGAGAGCCAAATGCCATTCGACTTCACGAACAAGAACGTCATCGTCTTTGGCGGCACATCGGGCATCAACCTGGGCATCGCCAAGTCCTTCGCGCGCAGCGGCGCCAATTTGGGCGTGGCGAGTCGCAGCCAGGACAAGGTCGATGCGGCCGTCGCCGCGCTCCACGGCGCCAAGCAAGCGCTAGGCTATTCGCTCGACGTGCGCAATTTCGATGCGGTGAAGGCCGCGATCGAGCATTTCCGCGCAGAGCGTGGCACCATCGACGTGCTCGTCTCGGGCGCTGCGGGGAATTTCCCGGTGCCGGCGGCGGGGCTTTCGCCCAACGGCTTCCGCTCGGTGATGGAGATCGACACGCTCGGCACCTTCCACGTCATGCGCGCGGCCTATGAGCATCTCACCAAGCCGGGCGCGAGCATCATCAACATCTCCGCCCCGCAGGCCTGGATCCCGATGGCGCTGCAGGTCCATGTCTGCGCGGCCAAGGCCGGCGTCGACATGATCACCAAGACGCTCGCGATCGAATGGGGGCGTGAGGGTGTACGGGTGAACTCGGTGTCGCCGGGGCCGATCGACGGGACCGAAGGCATGGAGCGCCTCGCCCCCACGCCCGAAGCCAAGGCGGCGAGCGCGCGCGCGGTGCCGCTGGGGCGGCTCGGCACGGTCGATGATGTCGCGGACGTGTGCCTGTTCCTGGCGAGCGACTATGCGCGCTATGTGTCGGGCGTGGTGATCCCTGCCGATGGTGGCTGGACGGCGGGGCGCGGGTTCGGCGCGCTAGGGGGGTGATCGCGCCCCTTCTCCCTTGAGGGAGAAGGATACGAAGCCTTGGGAGCGAAGCGAGCTAGGCGTTGTTGGATGAGGGTGTATGTGGCTGGTTGGATGCGAAACGCTGGCGTCCAGCCCCCTCACCCAGCTTCGACTAAGCCCGCGTAAAGAACGCGGACCAAGTCTGCGCAACCCTCTCCCCGCCGGGGCGAGGGAAAATTCAGGAGAGCACATGCCCGGCAAATTTTATGACGAATGGCAGGTGGGCGAGACGATCGAGCATCCGATCCGCCGCACGGTGACCGAGACCGACAATCTGCTCTGGTCGACCATGACGCATAACCCGCAGCCGCTGCATATCGATGCGGAGGCAGCCGCCGCTAGTGAGTTCGGCCGCATCCTCGTCAACGGCACCTTCACCTTCTCGTTGATGGTGGGGATTACGGTGGCGGAGACGACGATGGGCACGCTTGTCGCGAACCTGGGCTATGACAAGCTCGTCATGCCCAAGCCGGTCTTCATCGGCGATACGCTGCACGCAACGAGCGAGGTGACCGAGCTGCGCGAGAGCAAGTCGCGGCCCGATGCCGGGCTGGTGACATGGCGCCACCGCATGATCAACCAGCGCGGCGAGGTGGTGTGCGAATGCTTGCGGACGGCGTTGTTGAAGCGCGCGGCCTGACTCCCTCTCGCCAAAAGGGGAGAGGGCTAAAGTGGCCTCAAACCGTAAAGCTTTCCCCACACCCGCAGGCCCCCTTTGCATTGGGGTTTTCAAAGGTGAAGCCCGCGGCGAA
>JAIERC010000185.1 GCA_019747165.1 Sphingomonas sp.
GCCCTCCCCCAGCCATTGCAGCAGATCGCGATCGACGCAGCCACGGCTGCAAAAGGGCTTGTGCGCAAGCATCGTTAGCTTGCCGCAAATCGGGCAGGTGCCGGCCTTGGCCATTTAATCCTCCAACATGAAGCTGCCACCAATGCGGCGTCTAAGCTCGGCGCCCCAATCGGGCCGCGACTCGATCCGCGCGCGCACAGCAGGCGGCAATCGGTGCGCGCGGGTCCCGCCCGGTGGACTGCGTTCAATCTGGCGTAGCGCGGCACGGGCAGCAGCACCAACCGGATCGGCGCGGAGCAGTTCGGGCAACGACGCACGCGGACGCGGGCGGACAAGCTGCAGGAAACCAAAACCGTTTAGCGCAGTGCGTTCAAATGGGCCTGCCAGCACGGGCGGCAGCGCGGCATCAATCGCGGCGGCCACCGCCTGGCGCGCCGCCTTGCCCTGCACGCTCGGGAAATCGACACCAATCGACCCGCCAATGCCGTGGCGCACCACCGCTTGTCCCACCGCAGTGGCAGCGGCGACGGCAAGGCTCTCCAGCAGCCCGCTGCCATCGACATCGAACAAGGTCATCGCGGGGGTCGGGCTCATCCGTAGCACGCCGCCGGGAAAGGCGATTTCGCCCTGCACCGCTTCCTCCAGCACTTCGGACCAGCCCGCTGCCTCCAGCGCATCACCCTCATGCGCGCGGCAATGGCGCACCGCGATACCGGTTTCGCCGATCCGTTCGAGCAGACCAGGGCCGATTGCCGCCACTGCCCCCTCAACCGCCACCACGGCGCGCGCCAATTTGGCGCGGCCGGGTTCGGGGATAACCTCGCGCACCAGCGTCACCAGCAAGGTCCGCCCAACGCTAAGCCCCGGCGGCACCGCGCCCAGCAAGGCCTCACCGCTGCCGTCGAGCAGCGCCACGCGCCCCTGCCGCCCGGGCAATTGCTCCACCAACCGCGCCTCGGCCACCGTACCGACCTGCAGGGCCCCGTCGAGCGCGATCCGCGCCTTGATGATCCGCCCACCATCAACCAGCGCAGCGCGCGACTCGCCAATCCCGGCTTCGTAGAGCCACTCAGCCACCGCGCGGGCCAGCGACGATCCCGGCGCCTTCCAGCAGCGCGCGAGTTTCGAATAGTGGCAAGCCAACCACACCTGAATAGCTGCCCGACAGAAAGCGCACGAACCCCTCCGCGCCGCCCTGGATGGCATAGCCGCCCGCCTTGCCCATCCCCTCGCCACTGGCGACATACCAATCGATTTCGGCGGCGCTCAGCCGTTTGAAGGTGACGATCGTGTCGGACACGCGGGTGCGCGCTTTGCCGTCATCGCCGACCACGCACACCGCGGAAAAACAATGATGCCGCCGCCCGGACAACAGGGCGAGCATCCGCCGCCAATCAGCCTCGTCAGCGGGCTTGGCAAGGATCCGCCGGCCGACTGCAACGGTGGTGTCCCCGGCGAGCACAACCTCCCCTGCCGCGCGCGGCACGGCCAGCGCCTTTTCGGTCGCGATGCGCAGCACATAGGGGCGCGGCAGCTCAGCGGGGCGCTCGCCCTCATCGATATCGGGCACGGCGATGCGGGTGGGGACAATGCCGATCTGCGCGAGCAGGGACAGGCGGCGCGGGCTCGACGAAGCCAGAACAAGTGCTGGCCCGGAAACGGAAATGCCGGTCACCTCACTTAAAGCGGTAGGTGATCCGCCCCTTGGTGAGATCATAGGGGGTCATCTCAACCAGCACCTCATCCCCCACCAGCACGCGGATGCGGTTCTTGCGCATCTTGCCGGCAGTATGGCCAAGGACTTCGTGATCATTTTCAAGCTTCACGCGGAACATGGCGTTGGGCAAAAGCTCCACCACCTGGCCGCGCATTTCGAGC
>JAIERC010000008.1 GCA_019747165.1 Sphingomonas sp.
ATTTCAGGAAGCTGATCGGCCCGGCAAATGCCTTGCGCGCTGCCTCCAGCATGTCTTCGTCAAATTCAGCCATGCCAGATCATTTCTTTGGGCTCGGCTTGGCCGGTGTTTTCGGGGCCGCGACCAGCATTTCGGGATGCCGCGCATAGAGCATCCGTTGCTGCAATATCGTCAGCGCGTTGGAGGTAATCCAATAGAGCTGCAGGCCGACCGCGAATGGGGCCATTACGAACATCAGCATCCAGGGCATGATCGCGAAAACCTGCTTCTGGGCTTCGTCCATCGGGGCAGGATTAAGCTTGAACTGGAAGTACATCGAAATGCCCAGCAAGATCGGGATGATACCGATCGCCAGAAATACCGGCGGGGTGAACGGCAGCAGGCCAAACAGATTGATCGGCGTCAGCGGATCGGGCGCGGACAAATCGCGGATCCACAGGATGAACGGCTGGTGGCGCATTTCGGTGGAGAGCAGCAACACCTTATAGAGGGCGTACATGATCGGAATTTGCAGCAAGGTCGGGCCACAGCCGCCGAGCGGGTTGACTCCTTCGGTCTTGTAGAGCGCCATGATCTCTTGCTGTTGGCGCGGCTTGTCGTCCTTCCAGCGCTCCTGCAACGCCTTCATCTTGGGCTGGATCGCCTTCATCTTCGCCATCGATGCGAACTGACGCTGGGCGATGGGGAAGAGCAGGCCACGAATGGTGATCGTCAGCAGGATGATCGCAACGCCGAAATTGCCAACCAACCGGAACAGGAAATCGAGATAATAGAAGATCGGCTTTTCGACGATGCGGAACCAGCCCCAGTCAATCGCCTTGTCGAAATTGACGATATTGCCCTGGTCCTGATATTTGTCGATCAGGCGAACTTCCTTGGCCCCCGCAAAGAAGCGCGTCGTCTGGCGCGCGACCTTGCCGGGCTGGACCTTTATCGGGGTGGTCGCGAAATCAGCCTGGAAGGTGTCGCCCGCTGCGCGGAATCCGGCATGAACCTGGGCATTCTGGTCAGGAATCAGCGCGGTCAACCAATAGATATCGCCAAAGCCGAGCCAGCCGCCCTTATTGTCAAAATAATTGGGGCCGGGCTTCACATTTGCGCCGAACACCGAACCGAAAAAGCTGCGGTCCGTGCCCTGCAAATTGGGATAGCCAATGTCGTAATTCGCGCCATTGCCGAAGACGCCGATCGGGCCGACATGGTTGACCCAGCTATCGGGATGCGTGGGCAGGCCGGTGCGCGAGACAAGGCCATAGGGGCGGGCGGTGACGGCGGTGGGGCTGCCATTGCCGACGGCCTGCTCGATCGTGAAGAGATAGTCGGCATCGACCGCAAATTTGATCTGGAAGCGCACGCCATTGGCGTTGGTCCAGCCGAGCGTGACAGGCTTGTCCGGAGAGAGCGCGGTGCCATCGGCGGTCCACACGGTGTTCTTGTCGGGCGTGGCAATGCCATCACCGGCCCAGCCGAAGCTGGCGAAATAGCTGCCCGGCGCGCCCGATGGCGAGAGCAGACGAACCGGCGGCGACTTTTTGTCGATCGTTTCGCGCTGATTGACCAGCACCAGATCGTCGAGCCGAGCGCCCTTGAGGTTGATCGAGCCCTTCAGCGACGGCGTATTGATCGCCACGCGCGGTGTTTCGGCGAGCACGAGGCCGCGATCTCGATTGGTCTTCACGGTATCGACGACGGGCGTGCCGGCGGCACTCGTCACGGGCTTGTCGGCCACAGGGGTGGTTTTGGTTATCGCGGGGCGCTTTGGTGCCGGCCAAAAGGTCTGCGCGACGATCGGCCAGCCGACCAGGATCAGCGCGGCGATCGCCAGGAACAGCACCATGTTGCGATTTTCTTGATTCACTGGAAACAGCCCCGATCGTGCAG
>JAIERC010000294.1 GCA_019747165.1 Sphingomonas sp.
TCGGTTTTCCGGCGCAGGCCGGAACCCTGGCCGCCAACGCTCCGGCCTCCGCCGGAGCACTCCGCGAGCCGAGGCCGCCCAAATACGACGCCGAAGAGCTATACGGCATCGTGCCAAGCGACGTTCGTGCACCTTATGACGTGCACGAAGTGATCGCGCGGCTGGTCGACGGCTCGGAGTTTCACGAGTTCAAATCGCTCTACGGCACCAGCCTAGTCTGCGGGTTCGCGCATATCTGGGGCATGCCGGTCGCGATCCTCGCTAATAATGGCGTGCTGTTCAGCGAGAGCGCCCAAAAGGGCGCGCATTTCATCGAGCTCGCCTGCCAGCGGCGGATACCCTTGCTGTTCCTGCAGAACATCTCGGGCTTCATGGTCGGCGGCAAATATGAGGCCGAAGGAATCGCCAAGCATGGCGCGAAACTGGTCACGGCGGTGGCGACCGCCAGTGTGCCCAAGATCACGGTGCTGATCGGCGGATCGTTCGGGGCGGGCAATTACGGCATGTGCGGCCGCGCCTATGGCCCGCGCTTTCTGTTCACCTGGCCCAATGCGCGGATTTCGGTGATGGGCGGCGAGCAGGCGGCTTCGGTGCTGGCGACTGTCCACCGCGATGCAGATGGCTGGACGCCCGAGCAAGCCGAGGCGTTCAAAGCCCCGATCCGCCAGAAGTACGAAGACGAAGGCAACCCCTGGCACGCGACAGCACGGCTGTGGGACGACGGCATCATCGATCCGGCACAGACGCGGGATGTGCTGGGATTGTCGCTGGCGGCGTGCCTGAACGCGCCGATCGCGGAGGCGCCCCGGTTCGGGGTGTTCCGGATGTGATTGGCCAAAACAGGACATGGGCGGCGCTTGTCCCGGAGCTCACCTGTTCCGATCTGCCGAGCAGCATGCACTTTTATACCAACGTTGTTGGCTTTGCTGTAGGCTATCTGCGACCAGGCTTTGCCTATCTCGGTTTAGGGGATGCGCAGCTGATGCTGGAACAAGGCCCCAGCGATTGGGCAACCGGCACGCTGGATCCGCCATTTGGTCGCGGCATCAATCTTCAAATCGAAATCGACGATGTTGATGCCCTTGCTAATCGCCTGCGGGCCAGCAACGTGCCCATTTTCGTCGACGTCGCGGAAAACTGGTATCGTGCCAATGACCTTGAACACGGGCAGCGTGAACTGCTGGTTCAAGATCCCGACGGCTATTTGCTCCGTTTCGTCACCGTGCTGGGTCAGCGACCGGTCAAATCAGGTACGCCATTGTGACGGACGGTATTCTCATGGCCAACCGCGGCAAAATCGCCTGCGGGATCATCCGCACCACCCCCTCCGTCAGCGCTACGCGCTGCCACTTCCCCGAGACAAGCTCGGGGAGGATTTGAAAGGCAACGATTATGCTCCTAAGCCTCCTCCCCTTCCTCCTCCAGATCACGCCCACGCCGCCGCTGCCCAAGGGCAATCCCACGCCGCCGCCCGCACCCATCAGCGAATTTTCCGGGGTGATGGCCCCGGTCGATGCCGTCTTTGCCGCGATTGCCGCGCGCAATGGCGAGATGCTGCGCCAGATAGTACGGGAGGATGGCAATTTGTTCGTGGCCAGCGAAGCGGCGGATGGCACGCGCAAGATCACGCACCGTCCTATGACCGAATTCATCACCGGCATGAAACCCGGCCCGGAGCGGTACGAAGAGCGCCTCTACGATCCCGCGATCGAGATCGATGGCGACATCGCGCTCGTCTGGGGCCGGTTCAATTTCTACATCGACGGCAAGCTGCACCATTGCGGCTATGACCATTTCGATCTGGTCCGCGAGGGCGGCAACTGGAAGATCGCCAACATCACCTATTCCAGCCGCACGACGGGTTGCTCGGAATAACATGATC
>JAIERC010000513.1 GCA_019747165.1 Sphingomonas sp.
CAAGCTGCCTGAAAACAGCTTCGATCGCGTGCTGATGGTGCATATGTATCATGAGATTGAGCAGCCTTATGAATTTTTGTGGCGGATGCGCCCGGCCTTGATGCCCGATGGGCTGGTGATTGTTGTCGATGCCAATCGGCCGACGCAAAATCACGGCACGCCGCCTGAACTGCTCAAATGCGAATTTGCCGCGGTCGGCTATACCCAGGTTTATACGGAGGACATGCCCTCGGCTGGCGGCTATCTGGCGGCGTTCCGGGCGCAGGGCGCGCGGCCTGATCCCTATGCGATCAAACCCTGCAAGGTGAGCTGAACCGATGCGGGCCTATCTCGATTTGATGCAACGCATTCTGGACGATGGCGTGGAGACGGCTGACCGCACCGGGGTCGGCACCTTATCGGTTTTTGGCCACCAGATGCGGTTTGATCTCGCGCAAGGATTCCCGGCGCTGACCACCAAGAAGCTGCATCTTCGATCGATCATCGTGGAACTGCTCTGGTTTCTGCGCGGCGATACCAATGTCCGCTGGTTGCAGGAACGCAAAGTCGCCATTTGGGATGAATGGGCGCGCGAAGACGGTGATCTCGGCCCGATTTACGGCAAACAATGGCGCGATTGGGCGGCGAGCGATGGCCGTTCGATCGATCAGATCGCCGAGCTGATTACCCAGATCAAAACCAACCCCGCCTCGCGCCGCCAGATCGTCAGCGCGTGGAATCCGGGCGATCTCCACGCGATGGCGCTGGCACCCTGCCACTGCCTGTTCCAGACGCACGTCGCCAATGGCAAGCTGAGTTTGCAGCTTTATCAGCGCTCCGCCGATGTATTTTTGGGCGTGCCGTTCAACATCGCCAGCTATGCGCTGCTGACCCATATGCTGGCGCAGCAATGCGGGCTTGAGGTCGGCGAGTTCATCTGGACCGGCGGCGATTGCCACTTGTACCTCAATCATCTGGAGCAGGCCCGGCTCCAGTTGACCCGCACCCCCGGGCCGCTGCCCCGGCTGGAAATTTTGCGTAAGCCCGATGGCATCGATGCTTACGAATATGAGGATTTCAAGCTGCACGATTACATCGCGCAACCGCATATTGCGGCGCCGGTGGCGGTGTGATTTCGCTGCACCTTGCCCGCGCCGATAATGGCGTGATCGGCGCGGACGGCACGATACCCTGGCATATCCCCGGCGAACAACGCCGGTTCAAGGCGATGACAATGGGCAGGCCGATGATCATGGGCCGCAAGACCTTTGAAAGCTTCCCGATCCCCTTGCCGGGCAGGCGGCACATCGTCCTGACGCGCGACGCCTATTGGCAGGCGGAGGGCGCCGAGGTGGTGCATGACGTGCCTCAGGCGCTCGCGATCGCCGGGGATGATGTGGCGGTGATCGGTGGGGTCGATATCTTTGGACTGCTGATCGATCAGGCGACGCTGATTGAATTGACCGAAGTGCATCTGTCTCCCGCCGGTGATGCAGTGGTGCCACCGTTCATCGGCTGGCGTGAAATAGCGCGGACTGATTTTCCGCCCGAGGGTGCGGTGCCCGGCTATAGCTATGTCACGCTCGCGCGCCCCTAGCGCCACGCGCACCTGCCCCCTATAGCCCGGCACATGGAGCGTCTCGACGGAGGTGCGCCAGTGCCCGAGCGCTATCGCGGTGGCATTGTCGCGCTGGGCAATTTCGATGGATTTCATCTGGGGCACCAGGCGGTGATCGGCCGCGCGGTCGCGCTTGCCCGCGCGCGCGGGGTGCCAGCGCTGGTCGCGACCTTTGATCCGCACCCGGTGCGCTATTTCAAACCCGATCTGCCCCCCTTTCGCCTGACGACACTCGATCAGCGCGCGCGCCTGTTTGCCGCCGCCGGGGCCGATGCGATGGTGGTGTTCG
>JAIERC010000354.1 GCA_019747165.1 Sphingomonas sp.
CAGCTTTCCATCTGGCGAACAGCGCCTGTTGCTGGGAAGGTACAGCCGCGCTGGCAGCCGGTGCAGGCAGTATCCGTGCCATCCGAACGGCCGCCAAACACCATCGGCTGGGTGCCGCCATCCAGTTCTGGAATGGCGATCATCATCGTCGATTCGAGCGGCAACAGCCCCTGGCGGTTCGCGCCCCAGGCCTGCAGCGTCTGGAACTCCACGGGATGCGCGGCGATATAGGGGCGATCAAGCTTGGACAGGATCGCTTCGGCAGCGGCGGTATCATTATAGGCCGGACCACCAACCAGGCTAAACCCGGTCAGGTTGATGACGGCATCGACGGTCGATTTGCCGTCCTTCATGAACAATTGCTCAATCGCGGGGCGGCCATCAAGGCCCCCGGCGAAAGCGGGGATCACATCCAGCCCACGCGCTTCCAGCGCGGCGATGACGCCGTCATAATGCGCCGCATCCTTGGCCAGCACATAGGAACGCAGCATCAGCACGCCCACGGTGCCCTTGGTGCCGCGCCGCCGGGGCAGATCGGCAAGTTTTTCCGACATCCGCGCCTTCATTTCAGGATGATAGACGCCGACTTCGGGATATTCGCGGGGGGGCACGGCCTTCATCGTGCCGCGCAGCGCCTGGCGCTCACCCGCTGCATAACGATCAATCAGCGCGCGGATCATGTCGACGATATTGTCGTCGCTGCCCGCCAGCCAATATTGCAGCGTCAGGAAATAGGCGCGCACATCCTGCGCGGTGCCGGGTACGAACTTCAGCAGCTTTGGCAGGCGGCGCAGGATCGCCATCTGGCCCGCGCCAGAGCTTGCGCCGCTCTTGTTGGTGCCGCGCAGTTTCTTGATCAGCGCGAGCATGCCGGTGGCTGGCTTGTCCATCCGGTAATCGCCCATCCGGGTCAGCTTGACGATATCGCCTGCCGACATCAGCCCGACGATCGCATCGCATGCATCCCGCCGCGCGGTTAGTTGCGGCAGCACGGCACGGATATGGTCTTCCAGAAACAGCATCGTGCAAAGGATGATGTCGCCGCGCATGATGTCGTTGCGGGCGGCATCCAGCGTTTCGGGCTTTTCTTCCCAATCGGCAGCGGCATGAAAGGCGATGGTGACGCCCGAATTGGCCTGGTCGAATTGCTGCTGCGCGCGCTGAAATGCCCCTGAAAGATGGTTGTCGAGCGTGATGACGACAACACGCACCGGCGTGATCGGGGGAGCAATATTAGCGCGCATAACGAGCCTTTGCATCATAGAGCGTGTCGAGCGTAATCGTCGCCAAGCCCTGCTCTGTGGCGTAACGTTCGGTGTTGCGACGCGCCTTGCCGCGCACGAAGAACGGGATTTTCAGCAGCTCTTTTTCAGCCTCGGCTGACCAGCCACGGGCAGCCATGACTTCAGGTTCGGCGACCGGCTGCAACGCCGGTTCATCCTCAGCCGGCACGTCAGCGTCATGGTTTTGCGCAGGAGCGGCATGCCCATGGCCAAGATGGCTTGCGCCCGCCGAGTCGCTGAATTCAAAATCCTCGCGGAACATCGTCAACAGATGTTCTTCCAGGCCCATCACCAGCGGGTGGACCCAGGTGTCGAACAGCACATTTGCGCCTTCAAAACCCATTTGCGGCGAATAGCGGGCGGGGAAATCCTGCACATGGACCGGCGCAGAGATGACCGCGCAGGGGATGCGCAGCCGCTTGGCGATGTGGCGTTCCATCTGCGTGCCCAGCACCAGTTCGGGCTGCAGCGCGGCAATCGCGTCTTCAACTTCCAGATAATCGTCGGTGATCAGCGGCTCAATGCCATAAAGCTTGGCGGCTTCGCGCAGTTCGCGGGCGAATTCGCGGTTGTAACAGCCCAGTCCGACAACCTCGAAACCCAG
>JAIERC010000387.1 GCA_019747165.1 Sphingomonas sp.
TCGTCAATGCTCGCGATGCCTGCTCCATAATCGGCAACGAGCAACCGGCGGCCGTCATCGTATCGCACACTTGATTGCGCGCTGCGGCCCGCGCCGATGGGTACGACAACCTCAAGCGTGCGGCAGTCACCGCGACAGACATATACCGCGCCGTTCATCGAATCGCTAACGTGTACGGTCCCCCGATCGGCCGATACATCGCCAAAGTGAGTTTCGACGCCCGTCGGGTGCAGCCTTGCCTTTAGTTTGCCGCGTCGATCGATCGCGATCAGCCCGCCACCGCTGCAGGCGTCGCTGGCAATGATCCGGGGGCAATCGGTAGCGATCCAGATCCATTTACGGCTGGAATCGTACGCCAGCCCAAGCGGACGCGCCGTCTTGCGGGGCATCGGCAGCACCCGCACCAACTTCCCACTGCGCCACGCGAGAACCCGGCGATCGACCACACTGCTTAGCCAAATGGTTTGGCCATCGGTGGCAATTCCTTCGATCAGTCGATGCTTTGCAGGCACTTCCAAAACGATGGTCGGCTTGAGCGGCGCATCATCCTCCGATGGAGCGATGATCGCTAGTGCGATCGCCAGCCAGACAAAACTCCATGTCACCTAGCATTGCCCGGCACGGCGCGGCGCGCTTCAATTATGACCGATCGGGCGATCAAGGCAGTTGTTCGCCGCTATCGACGCCCCATAGCCGGTTCGCCTCGACATACCCCGCCCGCCCGCGCACATCGAACCAGCACCAGCCGCGCGCGCACCGACTGATTCGACCGACTACCCCTGGTGCGACGCGCCACAGCAGCGGCGCGTTGAAGCGCGGTGCTTCCAGTAATTCAGCGCTGTTGCCCATGACGATACCAGTGCGGATTTCACTCAACAAATTGCCCTGCATCCAGCCCTGGGTGCCGTCCGGATCCTCGATCTTGCGCCATTCCTTATAACTGTCGATTATCTTGATGGGCAGATCGGCACGCTGGTACAGCCAGCTCGCCGGATAATTGCGGCCCGGCCCGGTCCGCATCCGCGCCTTGCCCGCCGCGATCGATGCAAAATAGGGCGTCTTGCGCTTTTGCGATTGTGCGGCATCATCTGCCAGGCCTGCGAACAGCAGTGCCCCGACAATCGCTATCATCCATGCCCAGAAGCGCATTCCTAACCCCTTATTTGGTTATCGCTCGTTTACCGTGTTCCATGGCCGATCTTCAACACCGTTGACGGCGCAATCGAGACCCGCCAATCCATATCCATGCCCGAAATGAGACGCCCCATGCCAAAGGTGCCCCATCCCAAGGTGATCGTGACGCGCGAGCTGTCCGATCAGGTGATGGATCGCATGGAACAATTGTTCGACACCACCAATAATCGCCGCGATCTTCCGATGACGCGCGAAGAGCTTGCCGCGGCCATGGCCGATTGCGACGTATTGGTGCCGACGGTGACCGACGATATCGATGCGGCGCTGATCGAAGGGGCTGGCGAACGGCTTCGGCTGATCGCCAATTTCGGTGCGGGCGTGAATCATATCGCGCTGCAGGCGGCACGGGCACGCGGCATCATTGTCACCAATACGCCAGGCGTACTGACCGAAGATACTGCCGACATGACGATGGCGATGATCGTGTCGGTACCGCGTCGGCTGGCGGAGGGCGAAAAGCTCGTCCGATCCGGCCAGTGGAAGGGCTGGAGCCCGGGTGGGATGCTCGGCCACCGCATCGGCGGCAAGGCGCTGGGGATCATCGGCATGGGCCGCATTGGCCAGGCGGTGGCATTGCGCGCGCGCGCTTTTGGCCTGTCGATTCATTATCACAACCGTCACCGCCTGCCTGCGGTGCTCGAAGCGCAGCTCGCCGCGACCTGGCACGAGTCGCTCGACGAGATGCTGGCCGCCATCG
>JAIERC010000075.1 GCA_019747165.1 Sphingomonas sp.
GTGGCAGCATGCGGGTCGCCGGTGCCAACGGTAAGCAGCGCTTCACCCTTATAGCCGACTTGATCGAGCACGCTTTCCAGCGACGGGGCATGCTCGGTCGGTTGGTCGGCCAGGATATGGCTTGCACCATTGGGGATCATGATGAAGTCGCCGGGCTCGAGCATCAGCGGCGCCGCGCCATCGACATGGCACCAGCAGCGGCCCTGCACGACATGATGGAAGCGCGCGGCGCGGGCGAAAACGGGCACGGTGGTGGCCCAGGGCGCCGAAAAATCCGTGCGGAAATAGAAATTTCCCTGCAACTGGATCGTTTCGAAAATATCGTTGAGGACGTCCATGGTATGCCTTTGGAACCCTCGGGCTGTGCCGGCGGTCGATTGCGCTGTGGGGATGATGGGAGGCGGGAGCGGGCTTGGAGGAACGGGCTTGGCGGGCTGGAGTGGGCGGCGCTCGACGGGATGTTTAGTCGAGGCGCTGCGCCGCACCCCGGCGCCGCTGGCGCGCCCCATGTGCCGCGGGTGGTAGAGCGGGGCACATGGGGCGGTGGTCGGCGGGGATGCCGTCAACCATCAAGCGATGAAGGCCTGAACGACAATGCCAGCCACGACACCGTAAAGCGCGTGGAGGAAGAACGCCATCCAGACGGGGTTGAGTTGGGCAAGATGCTTGGAACCAGCATGGACCGCGCCGATCACATAATAATTGACCAGCCAAACAGCGACGCCGACGATGAAGCCGGTCGCGACAAAGCCGATGCCGAGCGCAGGGGCGAGCGCGACGATGGCGATGCCGTAAACCGCCGACAACACCATGTGGAGCGCAACACCGGTCAGCGTCGCCAGGCCGAACGAGCGCGTTGCACCCGCATCCGGACCAAGCGCGATGCCGCCAATACCATTGGGCAGCGACCAGAAGCCTTTGCCGATGGCAGCACGATAAACCATGCCGACAGCAGCAATAGTGACACCACCGGCAATGCCGGCAAGCGCGGGAAGCACAATATCAAGAGCCATGATAAATTCCTTTTTCAATGGGGGGGAAGAGCACACGCGAACAAACACTTGGGGGGAAGTGGCCGGATCAACGCCCGCCGGCCCGGGGGGTAATTTACGCTGCCAGCACCATGTCGACTTTCGGGAAATCGACGGTGGTGTGGGCGACATTGTTCATGAAGTTGGTCATGGTGTTGAGCGCGACCGCAGCGACGATGTCGACGATCTGCGCGTCATCGAGCCCGGCCAGCCGCGCTTCGGCGAGCTGCGCGTCGCTGACCTGGCCACGATTTTCGACCAACGCCCGCGCCAAGCTGGCGATCGCGTGATCGACCGAGTCGATCCCCTTGCCCTTGCGAGCAGCGGCGATTGCATCGGCCGACAAGCCAGCGCCCTTGCCGATCAGCGAATGCGCCGACAGGCAATATTCACAGCCATTGGCCTGGGCGACGGCAAGGGCGACGATTTCACCCTGGCGCGCCGAGAGGCTGCCGCCCGCGAGCGAATCGGAGAAAGCGAGAAAAGCGTTGAGCACCGACGGCGAGCGCGCGAACGTCTTGAACAGGTTCGGCACCATGCCGATTTTGGCCTGGACGCCAGCCAGCGTTGCCTGAACACCGGTTTCAGCAGTGGCGAGATCTACAGGAGCGATACGGGGCATTGCAATTCCTTCAAATTCGAGTGCGGGCTTGCACAACGCCTATATCTGCGACTAGTGATGCATAATGGTGCCAACTACATTGCAGATCGTACCAATGGACCTCTTCGCTGAGGCTGCGCCGGGCACCTGATGATGTGATTCGGCCGTGCGGGCGTGGCCGACAAATCGAAATGCACGATCGCCGCGACGCTAGACGTGCGCATCCGCAGGGCCTGATTGCGGTGGGGTAAGGGCAAGCGATCAGCA
>JAIERC010000456.1 GCA_019747165.1 Sphingomonas sp.
GATCGGGCGCGAAGCTCCGCAGGCCGGCCCATTTGCGCTCAACCGCAACGACCTTCCAGTCCGTCACCGTCTCAAATCGATCGATCGCGATGGCCACGTCGATCTCCTCGGGCGCGGCGTCGCACGCGTCGACCGGGGTTTCATCATGCGGGCAAAGCCATAGCCGATTGGTCCCTTCTGGCCGGAAATAATAGCTCCCGGCAATATCGACCACCAGCGGCAGGGTTTCAGGCACATCATCGGTCGAAACCCTGACCTGAACGATCGTCCTGCGCTTGGGCTGAATGCCAATGGGATGTGCGCCAGCCATCAGCGCGACCCCATCGGCCCAGGCACCCGCCGCATTGACGACGATACCAGCGGCAACCGACCAATCCCCGGCGCGAAGCACCCAATCGCTGCCAGACCGTTCAATCGCGTCAATCCGGCGCGACGTGATCAATTCACCCCCTGCCCGCCGAAACGCCGCCTGCACGCTGCCATGCAGGCCACCAACATCGATATCGGCACCGGTTGATTCGAGCAGCCCGGCAACCAGTATCGGCCGCGCGCGCGGGACCCAGTGCCGCACCCCATCATGATCAAGCCGCTTGAGGCCAACCCCGGTGCCCGCGAAATCGGCTGCCATCTTGTCGAGCAACGGCAAAGCATCCAGCTCGGCCACCTCCAATGACGCGCGCGGCTTTAAAAAGCCGCCGCGGTCGAGCACTTCATACGACGCGCGAGTCAGCGGCTGGATAAATGGTCCCCCCAGCGTTTCATGCCAGAAGGCAGCCGAGCGCCCGGTCGAATGATAGCCGGGCATATCCTCTGCCTCAATCAACAGCACGCGGGCGTGCGGCGCGAGTTCAGCGGCAAGGCTGGCCCCGGCAATACCGGCACCGATAATTGCGATATCGAAGCGGCCATGGGGTGTAGCCATCAGATCACCCCTGCTGCGCGCGCGAGGCCAGGAAGATATCGATTTCCCCGATCGCCCGATTGCGTACGCCATCGACTTCGCGCAGCACTTCATGCGCCGCTTCCTTGCCAAACCGCAGCAAACGGCAATCATGCAGCTTGGCGGACAGGGCGATCGCGGCCCGGGCATCGACAAGTTCATCCGCCATCGGCACCAACATCAACGTTGGTATGTGCATCGCCTTCAGCCGCGGCTCAGTTCGAAGCTGGCGAGTGGAAGCAAAAGCCTCGATCACCCAGCGCCAGCTCGGAGGCCCGGTGACGATCTCTGGCTTGGCCTCCTGCCACCAGATTTCATCGGCATAGCGTTCGGCATCATGCGTCAGCAGCGATTGACGAGTATCGAGCGCGCCGGGCTTTTCATTGCCCTTCCACGCCGGGCGCATCGCATTGCCGATGCCGCCGATCAGCTTGGCAATCCGCTCGCCGAGCGCCGCCCCAAAGCCGGTTTTCAGCCCCAGCATCGGCGCGACCAGCACCAGCGCATCGGGCTTCACCACCCCCTCGACCGCTGCACGCAAGACCAAATGGCCGCCCATTGAATGGCCCATCACAATTTGCGGCCCCGCCGCTTGCGCTGACCAATCATCAAAAAAATCTTTGAAGTCATCAATATAGGTTGAAAAGTTATCGATATCGCCAACCTGAGGATTGGGCGTAAGCCGCCCCGATCCGGCCTGGCCACGCCAATCAAACCAGGTCACCCCCCATCCCTGCCCATGCCAATGCGCGAATAATTCAAGATATTTTTCAAAGATATCACCCCGCCCCCCCTGGAACAGGATGCTGCCGCGCGGGGTCCCCTCCGCTGGCCAATCAAACCGCCGCAGCGCCCAGCCATCGCTGGCTGTCCAATGGGTGATGCGGGCCGAAGCAGGAATCGCGCGGCGATAAAGAAGTGGAGAGGCCATGGCGTTGGTTACTTTTTAGAAAGCCGTTCCGTCTAGG
>JAIERC010000493.1 GCA_019747165.1 Sphingomonas sp.
GGGACGGCAAGAAGCGCAGTGCGGCGGCGTCACGGGTAAAAAAGGTCAAGTGATTTACCACAAGGGTGGAAACCGGCAAGGCCGCTTTGCAGCAGACACAAAGATTTATGCTCTTTTGTTCATGTTGGGGGCATCGCCGCCGTCGCTGCCCAGGCCTCCGGAAATGCTTCGGATGCTGGCCCGCGCTCGGCGCTTGGCGATGTTGGGGACTCCCTGACTCACGCCGATGACCCCAATGGTAAAATCGTCGCGGTTGAACCTCCCCGCATCGGGGCAGGCGATCGAAAAATCCTGGAGCTTCACCTCCAGCTTCGGGTCAGGCAGCCGATCCGCTGCAATCGCGCTCGACCGCGCGGCATCGGTCTGTGCCGCTCGCGCGGCAATGCTCGGCACATCACGGTCTGCCCGCGCAAGAGCCTGATTGAACGTCAGCGGCTCTGCCAGTGCAGGCGCTGACAAGAGAATCATCGACGAGAAAGCAAAGTGGCGACCCATGGAGTATGCCCATCCGGCGGATCACCTCGGCCACCGGAGTCCCCGTCCCCACCTGCTTCAACGTGAACGCGATCTGCTCGTCCTTGTGGTTTGACTTCTTCATGTCCGGCTCCGTGCCTGCAGGCCCGACAGGGCCGGAAGACCCTCACTCAAACTGAAGGAAGAAACGGCGGGAACGTCAGACCCTGCAATTGGCAATAGCTCTGCCAGATCAACGGATCGTCGGATGGCCGCTTCGCATTTCCAGACCCACTGCCCAGCGCCGCTGAAAGCCGCGCCAATAGCTCGGCTGGTCCGACGAAGCGGGTTTGCCGCCTACATTCTGGAATGGCGCGAGCGGCCATGTGCCGTCACGCGAAAGCGGCGGCATGACATCCAGATATGCGCGCTTGGATTCATCACCTTTCAGATTGAGATCGAGAAAGGCAGTGATAAAATGCTGATTGATCGCGTTGATCCGCTCGGTCCACCACACCGGCTCGGCGAAATATTCCCGCGTGGAAAAATCGCTCTCGGCCTCGGCGGGGGGCGGATTGCCACCGACATTGTGCCGGGCGTTCTGAAACAACAGAAAGTGGCGCTCGTTCGCGCCCATGTGTTCGAACATCCAGCGCACCCCGCCGGTCGCATCGACGATGTCATCCTGATCGCCGTCAATGATCAGCACCGGCTTGGTAAAGGCGCCGAGCGCAGCCTCCGACCAGACCCGCACATCGGGGCTGCCGCCGAACGGGGCAATCGCCACCACGGCCTTGATCCGCGCAGCAAGCGATGTTCCCGCAGTCTGGCTCTCCAGCAACTGCGCGCGCGCGGGCGGCGGCAGGCGGTCCAGCACCGGGCTCGCCGGTGCATAGTCAAGCCCGGCAGCGCCCAGCACGCCGAACCCGCCCATCGAATAGCCGACCAGGCCAATCTGCGCGGCATCGATCATGTGACCCAGCGGATCACGCGGCACGGCAGCGCGGCGTATGAGATCGTCAAGAACCAAGCGCACGTCGCGGGCGCGGTGGATCAGCACATTGCCGAACGAAACCGGAAGCGCGGTCGGGCCTGTCGCGCGCTGATCGGCATGATCGATCGCGACGACCACATAGCCCTTGCTTGCAAGGTTCTCGGTCAGCCACGTCATGAACGTGTCCCAGCCGTTATACCCATGTGATACGACGACCAGCGGGAAGCGGCGTCCCTTGAGCGGCACCGCACTGTCCACGGCGAGGCTCGAAATGACGAAATCGCCGCCCGTGCCATCGGGCTTTGGCAGCCGATGCGCAAACGACGTGCGCAAAGCGCCCGGAGCAACCTCAGCGGGATACCAAATCCGCGCGCGGATCGTCCGCGTCGATCGCGAAATGCCGGTGGCAGCCAGCATCACGCTGTCTGGCGCATCCACCGCGATGCTTTGCGTGCCGATCGC
>JAIERC010000089.1 GCA_019747165.1 Sphingomonas sp.
CGGTGGCGTCGGAGACCTGATCTTCGGGGAAGTGCCAGGGGCCCTTGGGCATCGCCTTGGCAAAAGCGCTTTTGAGTTCGGGCAGGCCATCGCCGGTACTCGCGCTGACGAAGAAGATTTCCTCGAACGGCACGGCATCGTTCAGGCGTTTGGCATGGCCGAGCAGGCGTTCCTTTTCGGCGATGTCGACCTTGTTCAGGATCAGATATTTGGGCTCGCGGCGGTGCTTCAATCCCTCCGCAATCGCCATCACTTTGGGGCCAATGCCGCCTTTGCCGTCAACGACGAGCGCAATCACGTCCGCCCCTTCCGCGCCACTCCAAGCCGCGGCGACCATGGCGCGATCGAGCCGACGTTTGGGTTCGAAGATGCCGGGCGTATCGACCAGCAAAATCTGGGTATCGCCCTCGATCGCGACACCCATCAGCCGGGTACGCGTGGTCTGCGCCTTGGGGCTGACGATCGCCACCTTCTGCCCGACCAATGCATTGACGAGCGTCGACTTGCCCGCATTAGGGGCACCGACAACAGCGATCAGGCCACAGGATTGTTCGTTTTCATTCATGGGCTGCTCTTGCGCCAGCGCGGATGCCGGGACAAGGGCATCGTGATGATCAGGGCGCAAGCTGCGCCAGCAACGCCGCCGCTGCTGCGGTCTCTGCTTCCTGTTTCGACGTGCCGGTTGCGCTCGCTTCTGCCAGTTTGCCGACGCTGACCCGGACAGTGAAGACCGGCGCGTGATGCGGGCCGGACCGATCAACGATGGTGTATTCGGGTGGTCGTCGATTTTGCGCGGCGGCCCATTCCTGCAGCGCCGATTTGGGATGTTGCGGCGCGCGCGCCTGCATCGTCACGCGGTCGCCCCAAAGCCGGCGCACGGCCGAGCGCACGGCCACCAGCCCGTGATCAAGATAGAGCGCGCCGATCAGCGCCTCCATCACGTCGCCCAGCACATTATCGCTATCGGCAGCGCCATCATCGCGCGCCTGCTTGCCAAGCTTCAGCCGTGACGCGACGCCATTGGCGCGCGCGACCGTGGCACAGACCGGCCCGGTCACCAGGGCATTTAGTCGTTTGGACAATTGGCCCTCTGGCTCGTCGCCAAACAGCTCAAACAGCCATTCGGCGATGATCAGGCCAAGCACGCGATCCCCCAGGAATTCGAGCCGCTCATAGTTGGCGGCGGCCTGGCTGCCATGCGTCAGCGCGCGATCATACAGCGCGATGTCCTTTGGCTTGGCCCCAAGCAGCTGTTCGAGCCAGCCGCCAAGCGCGGTGTCGCTCAAAAGCCGCCGCCAATCCGCCCCCAGCGAGCGGCGCTGAACCAGGTCCAGGGCAGGAACCAATTGGCGGTGCCATCGGTGGAGAAGAACATCACCACCGCTTTGCCCTCCAGATTGCGGGTTGGGACATAGCCGATGCCCTGGCCAAGGACCGGCGGAAACCGGCTGTCGGCGCTGTCGTCACGGTTATCGCCCATCATGAAGACATGATCGGCGGGCACAATGAACAGGCCGGTATTGTCAGCGGGGGTGTCACCGCGATCAAGCACATTATAGCTGCGGCCGCTGGGCAATGTTTCACGAAATTGCGCGTAGCGGCAGATCGGCTTGCCATCGTCGCTATCCTGATATTCCGCCGAGCAGGTATAATTGGGGGTAATCGGCACGATGAAATCAGCGATACGCTGCTTGGGCACCGCCACGCCGTTCAGGATCAACTGGCCACGCCGCATCTGGATCGTATCGCCGGGCAGGCCGATGACGCGCTTGATATAATCCTCGCCATTGCCGGGCGGTGCCTTGAACACCGCGACATCGCCGCGTTCGGGCAGTCGCGCGAAAATCTGCCCTGGAATCAGCGGCAGGCTGAACGGCAGGCTGTAGCGCGAAAAGCCGTAATTCCATTTCG
>JAIERC010000425.1 GCA_019747165.1 Sphingomonas sp.
TTTATCCTGAGCGCCTGCCTTGCAGGCAGTCGAAGGGCTCAGCCCGAACGGGTGTGAGGTTGAAGCGACCTAACGTCTTCGCGCTCTAAGGCGCGGGCGGCCTCAGTCCGCCGATACGGGTACCGCGACCACCCACGGTGACACCTACCCCAACCATGCCGCAGCCGATCAGATAGGGTCCCATATCCTGGCACGGCGTCGTTTTGTGCTGCAGCCGCTCGGCTTGCTCGAACACGCCTTCGCGGCGCGGATCGCCGATGTCATAGGCGATAAATGGCAAGCGATAGCGATCGGCATCGCGCGCGCCACACACCAGAATCTCGTCCCGATCGGCACTTTGTTCGCAGCGAATTTCAGCCCGCGTCAGGGCGCGATAGGTCTTGAGCAAATCGGCGACATCCGTGCCCGCCATCATCATCGTCATCATTGCCACAAGCATGATCACTACACCCTCAAGCCTATGGCATTGTGATCAAAAGAGGCGTCGCCTGCAATCCCTTCGCGGTCAGCCGATTGGGGCGATGTCCAGCCGCCTGAGCTCGATCGCCGGGCACCGATCCATCACGACCGCCAACCCCGCAGCTTCGGCGCGCGCTGCGGCGGCTTCATCAATAACGCCAAGCTGCATCCAAACGGCTTTGGCACCGACAGCAATCGCCTGATCAACCACCGCACCGGCAGCGGCAGAGTTCCGAAAAATATCCACCATATCGATCGGATCGCCGAGCACGGCCATATCGCCAAACACGAATTCGCCATGGATATGCTCGCCAGCGATCTGGGGGTTGATTGGGATCACACGGTAGCCATGGCGCTGCAGCGTGGCCATCACCTCGTTAGAAGGACGATCGGGGCGATCCGACGCACCGACCAGCGCGATCGTGCGTACGCGTTCAAGCAACGCCTTGATGTCGTCATCCGAAGTCAGTGGCATGGTTGCCTCCTCGATCAAGCCAATCGCGCACGATCGTGGCGATCTCCATGAACGCAGCGCGTTCCGGCCCGTTCCTGGTTACCGGTGGATGCCCGCCATCGGAACCGGTGCGGATCGCGATATCGAGCGGGATACGGCCCAGAAACGGCAGGTTGAGCAGATCGGCGGCCAGTTCCGTCCCGCCGCTGCCAAATGGGTCGGAAATCGCGCCGCAGGATGGGCAGGCATAGCCCGCCATATTTTCCACCAGGCCAATCACTGGGATACCCGCCTTGACGAACAGATCGATCGCGCGCCGTGCATCGATCAACGCCAGATCCTGCGGCGTCGAAACAATGACAACCCCGGCTGGCCGGTGCTTCTGGATCATTGTGAGCTGCACATCGCCGGTGCCGGGGGGCATATCGACGACGATCGTATCCGCATCCCCCCAATCGGCATCGACCAATTGCCCGAGCGCCCCGGCGGCCATTGGCCCGCGCCAGGCAATCGCTTGATCGGGTTCAACCAATTGCCCCATCGACAGCAACGGCACGCCATAGGGCGTTTCCACCGGCAACAGTTTCTTGTCCGGCGCGGTGGGGCGGCTGCCCTCGACGCCCATCAGCTTGGGTTGCGAGGGGCCATAGATATCGGCATCAACCAGCCCCACCTTGCGCCCCAACTGGTGCAGCGCAATCGCAAGGTTGGCGGACACGGTTGACTTGCCGACCCCGCCCTTACCGCTGGCCACCGCGATCAGTTGGCGCTGACTCCGCTGGCTGGTCATCGCGACGCGAACCTCGTCGATTCCGGCGAGCGCCGACACTTCAGCACGAACCGACGCTGCCAACATATCGCGCGCCGTCGGCTCAAGGCCGCTGACGTCGAGGATGATCGAAGCGCGGCCCTGTTCAAGCCGGGCGGTAGCACGCGGGCCGGCAATGGCGGTGAGCGTGGCGTTGAGGAGATCAATATCAGTCATGTCTACGGCATTAGGGC
>JAIERC010000012.1 GCA_019747165.1 Sphingomonas sp.
TTGGCCAGTTCAACCTGGAGCTTGAGGAAGAGGGCGAAGTGCTCGCCGCCATTGCCCATGCCCAGGGCTTGACCGCGCAGGCAACCTTGCGGGTGAACCCTGATGTCGATGCTGGCACCCATGCCAAAATCTCCACCGGCAAGGCGGAGAACAAGTTCGGCGTGCCGATTGATCAGGCCCCGGCGATCTTTGCCCGGCTGGCCGCCCGGTCGGGCATTAATTTGCGCGGCGTGGCGATCCATATCGGCAGCCAACTGAGCACGCTCGCGCCGCTGGAGGCGGCGTTTACGCGGATCGGCCAACTCGTCGCCGATCTGCGCGCCGCTGGCCACCCGATCGACCGGGTCGATCTCGGCGGCGGGCTTGGCGTGCCCTATCGACCGGGCGAGGTAACGCCGAGCCCGGCCGAATTCGGCGCCATGGTCGCCCGCGTCACCAGGGGCTGGGATGTCGAACTGATGTTTGAACCCGGCCGCGTCATTGCCGGCAATGCTGGCGTGTTGCTGACCAGGGTGATCTGGGTGAAGCCAGGGGTGACTCACCCCTATGTCATCGTCGATGCGGCGATGAACGACCTTGCCCGCCCCGCGCTCTATGACGCCTATCATGATTTTGTCGCGGTACGGCCAACGGGTGAACGGATGATCGCCAATATCGCCGGCCCAGTCTGTGAAAGCGGCGATACCTTTGCGATGGACCGCGACATCGACCGGGTCGTCTCGGGCGATCTGGCGATCTTCCGCACGGCGGGGGCTTATGGCGCGACAATGGCCAGCACCTATAACAGCCGTGCACTGGTGCCCGAAGTATTGGTGCATGGCGACAAATATGCCGTGGTGGCCGACCGGATCGCCGCCGAGACGATTCTGGCGGCGGAACGTCTGCCCGATTGGCTGACCCCATGACCCTGCACAGCCTGCCGATCTTTGTTCGGCTGGCGGGGCGCGCGGTGATCCTGCTGGGCTCAGGCGAAGCGGCGGATGCCAAGCGGCGCTTGCTGGAACGGGCCGGCGCAGTGATCGTCGGTGAGGACGCAGCGGCACCGCTCGCCATTGTCGCAATCGACGACGAAACAAACGCCGTTGCAGCGGTGATTCGGTTGAAGGCGCGCGGGGTGCTGGTCAACGCGGTTGATCGACCCGCATTATGCGATTTCACCCTGCCCGCGATTATTGACCGCGATCCGGTGCTGGTCGCGATCGGCACGGGCGGCGCGTCAGCGGGGCTGGCGGCGGCGCTGCGACAACGGCTGGAGGCGATGTTCCCCAGCCAGCTTGGCCAGCTCGCGACCGCGCTGTTTGCTGCGCGCGGCGCGATGCGCGCACGCTGGCCCGACGGCGCCGAACGGCGGCGGGCGCTGGCTGCCGGGCTAGCGGCGGGCGGGCCGATCGACCCGCTTGGCGATTACCCCAATATCCAGCGCTGGCTGAATAACTCGGCCGAAACCGACGCAGCGGCGCTCCGAATCATCAGCCTGTACTCAGTTGACCCCGATGATCTGACGCTGCGCGATGCGCGCGCACTGGCGCAGGCCGACCGTCTCTATCACCCCGCCGATGCGCCACCCGCGATCCTGGATCGCGCCCGCGCCGATGCTGACCGGATCATCGGCACCACCCCGGCGGCTCTCCCGCCGGGCTTGTCCGTCCAATTGGAGATGCCCCGATGAGCGGCTTTGCCTATCGCCTGACCGGGGACATGACCACCCGAACCACCCCCGAAGATGCGCTGACCGGCAGCGATGACCTTGTCTGGGTGCACCTGCACAGCAATGACGAGGAGGCCAAGCAATGGCTCACCGATGCGGCCAATCTCCCCGATTATATCGTCGAATCGCTGACCGCGACTGAAACTCGCCCGCGCTGCGACCAGATTGCCGACGGCGCTTTCCTCAACCTGCGCGGCCGATCGAGCGAGGAAATGTCGATGT
>JAIERC010000065.1 GCA_019747165.1 Sphingomonas sp.
CCCTCGCCGTGTTCCTGATAACGCCATTCGGTTCATCCGCGCGGAAGGTTACAATTCGGTCGCCAGCCCAAGCCGATAGAATTTTTCTTACCCAGTTGTAACCATGTTTCGCCGCGCCGCGAAAAAGCAACCACGACCTGCCCTTTTGGGGCCTCCCAGGTCGTCGGGCGGCGCGATTTCCCCAAGGCTCGCGCCGCCCGTTATGAGATACACCGCCCATCGACAAGCACGAGCCGATACGCCATTCGATCGCAACACAACTGCCTGCGAGAGAAACCACCATGCGCGAAGCCGCCATCATCGCCACTGCCCGCACCCCGATCGGCAAGGCCTATCGCGGCGCCTATAATGCCACCGAGGCCCCCGTGCTGGCCGGCCATGTGATGAATGCGGCGATCGAGCGCGCCGCCATCGATCCGGCGCGGATCGACGAAGTGTTCTGGGGCGTCGGCAATCAATGGGGCACGCAAGGCGGCAATGCCGGGCGGATGGCGATCTTTGCTGGGCAGCTACCGCAATCGGTGCCCGCCTTCACGCTCGATCGCAAATGCGGATCAGGGCTGACCGCCGTCGCGCTCGCCGCGCGCACGATCATTTGTAATGAGGCCGATGTGGCGCTGGCCGGCGGGATGGAATCGGTGAGCATGACCGTCACCAAGGACGCACCGCGCTATATCAACCAGTCGGTCATCGCCCACGAACCCGCCGCCTATATCCCGATGATCGAAACCGCCGAAATCGTCGCCGATCGCTATGGCATCAGCCGCGCCGCCCAGGATGCCTATGGCGCCATGAGCCAGCAGCGCGCCGCACGCGGGCTAGAGACAGGCGCCTTTATCGAGGAAATTGCCCCGATCACGGTTGAACGCGCCTTGTTCGACAAGGAGGGCAACAAGAACGGCACCGAGACAATCACCGTCAGCCAGGACGAAGGCATCCGCCCCGGCACGACATTGGCGGCTCTGGAGGGCCTGAAGACCGTGTGGCCCGGCGGTCAGTTCACCGGCCCCGGCACCAACATCACCGCAGGCAATGCCAGTCAGCTCTCAGACGGCGCGAGCGCGCAGATCGTGATGGATCGCGCGACGGCGATCGCAGAGGGCAAAGAAATTCTGGGCATCTACCGAGGGTTTCAGGCCGCGGGTTGCGCGCCTGATGAAATGGGAATCGGCCCGGTTTTCGCCATCCCCAAGCTGCTCGACCGCGCCGGGCTGTCGGTCGCCGATATCGGGCTTTGGGAATTGAACGAGGCTTTTGCCAGCCAGTGCCTCTATTGTCGTGACACGCTGGGCATCGATCCCGAAAAGTACAACGTCAATGGCGGGGCGATTGCGGTTGGCCATCCCTTTGGGATGACGGGCAGTCGGCTGGTCGGGCATGCGCTGATCGAGGGGCGCAAGCGCGGCGTGCGCTATGTCGTGGTGTCGATGTGCACCGCTGGCGGGATGGGCGCTGCAGGGTTGTTCGAAATCATCTAACCCGCACGAACACAGGCCTTCTTCGCGCCGCAACTGGCCATTAAAGCAATTTGCGCGCCTTGGAGCGCCTGCCCCCCAAGGCGAGTCGCCGATGCGTTCCGCGTATGTTGAAGAAACCACGGATGATGATCGCACGCAGCTTCGGCGGCGGGTGATTGGATTTCTGCTGGCGGTTGCGGTCGAGCTGTTGGTGGTGATCGTCCTACTGACCCTGGGCCCGCCAAAATTTGGCACGCCGGGTGGCGATGGCAAACCGAAGACCTTCACCATCACGCAAGTCGCCGAAAAGAACGAAACCAAGAAAACGCCGCAGAAAAAGCGCGCCGCCAAAGTGACCAAGGCGGTGCCACCCCCGCCCCCAAGCCCGCCCGTGCCGCCCCCAACCCCGCTCGGTCCGATTCCCGGCCTGCTGACGCTAACCCGCGAGCAATATATCGCCGCCGATATCGGCAAGA
>JAIERC010000343.1 GCA_019747165.1 Sphingomonas sp.
GCGCGAACAAGATGTTCAAGCGCGACACCGATTACATCGTCAAGGACGGCAAGGTCATCATCATCGATGAATTTACCGGTCGTATGATGGACGGGCGGCGCTGGTCGGATGGGCTGCACCAGGCGGTAGAGGCCAAGGAAGGCGTGGCGATTGAGCCCGAAAACCAGACCATGGCATCGATCACCTTCCAGAATTATTTCCGCATGTACCCCAAGCTTTCTGGCATGACCGGCACTGCCGCGACCGAAGCGGCGGAATTTTTCGACATTTACAAGATGAACGTGGTCACCATTCCGACCAACGTGCCGGTCAAGCGCGTTGATGAGGAAGACGAATTTTACAAAAATACCCAGGACAAGTTCCAGGCGATCGCCAAGAAAATCAAGATTCACGCCGAGCGCGGTCAGCCGGTGCTGGTCGGCACCGTGTCAATCGAGAAATCCGAGCTGCTGAGCGAGTTCCTGATCAAAGAAGGCGTGGTGCATGAGGTGCTGAATGCGCGCCAGCATGAGCGTGAAGCGCATATCGTCGCCCAGGCGGGGCGCAAAAGCGTGGTGACGATCGCCACCAACATGGCGGGTCGCGGCACGGATATTCAACTTGGCGGCAATATCGAATTCCGCGTGAACGACGAACTGGTGGGTCTGGCCGATGGTCCTGAGCGTGTGGCAGCGATCGAGCGGATCAAGGCCGAAGTCGCTGCTGAAAAGGCCGAGGTGCTCGCCGCTGGTGGCTTGTTCGTGCTGGGTACGGAGCGGCATGAGAGCCGCCGCATCGATAACCAGCTGCGCGGCCGTTCGGGGCGTCAGGGCGATCCGGGGCTCAGCCGTTTCTATCTGTCGCTGGACGACGATCTGTTGCGCATTTTTGGGCCAGACACGATGTTTGCCAAGATGATGCGGTCCAACATCGCCGATGGCGAGGCGATCGGGTCGAAATGGCTGTCCAAGGCGATCGAGACCGCCCAGCGCAAGGTTGAGGCGCGCAATTATGATCAGCGCAAACAGGTCGTCGAATATGATGATGTGATGAATGATCAGCGCAAGGTCATCTACGAACAGCGCAGCGACATCATGGATGCTGAAACGGTTGGCGACGTCGTTACCGATATGCGTACCGAGACGGTCAATACGCTGGTCGGCACGGCCTGTCCGCCCAATAGCTATCCCGAGCAATGGGATATGCAGGGCTTGCGCGAAAATGTGCAGGATATGCTGGGCATTGATCCGCCGTTCGACGACTGGCTGGCCGAGGAAGCGATTGATCCTGAACTGGTCGAGGAGCGGGTGCGTCAAGCGGCCGATCAGCATGTCGAGGCCAAGGCAGCGTCGCTTGATCCGGAAACCTGGACTCAGGTGGAAAAATCAATTCTCCTCCAGAATCTCGATCATCACTGGAAGGAGCATCTGTCGACGCTCGATGCGCTGCGTCAGGTGGTGCATCTCCGCGCCTATGCCCAGAAAACACCGATCAATGAATATAAGCAGGAAGCGTTTGCGCTGTTCGAACGGATGCTTGGCACGATTCGTGAGGATGTAACCAAGACGATCGCGCATGCGCAGTTCCAGCTCCAGCAACCCGCCGCGCTGCCCGATCTGCCCGATTTCATTACATCACATTTTGATCCCTTTGCCGGTGACGATGATGGCCAGGGTATGGGCGCGGGGAACCCGCTTGGTTTGGTGACGACCCGGCTTGCGCCGCTGGCACAGCCGAGCATCGATGGCGGTGAATTCGGCAACGATCCAGCGCTTTGGGAGGGCCGGGTAAGCCGAAATGCACCTTGCCCCTGTGGCTCTGGCAAGAAATACAAACAATGCCACGGTGCGTTGTGACCTCGCGGCTTGCCCCGGCGTGCATCACTGCTATAGACGCTCGCCGACCGGCGGCGTGCTGGCGGGCGTGGCGGAACTGGTAGACGCAGCAGGTTTAG
>JAIERC010000083.1 GCA_019747165.1 Sphingomonas sp.
ACAAGCTCAGCTTCCGCAAATATGATCCCGTCGTGCGCAAGCATGTCGATTTCAAGGAAGCCAAGATCAAGTGACACGGCAGGCGGCCTAAGCCGCCGCTGTGTCATCCCGGCGACGGCCGGATTCCAGAGCCGCAAGGGATATCCTTTGCGGCTCTTGTCATGCCTGCACCTATAGCCCGATACCTAAAGCAGCGCCTTCACCTGCGCGATGAACGCGGCCAGCGCGATTGGCTTGGACACGTAGGCATTGGCCCCGGCCGCCCGGATCCGTTCTTCATCCTCGCGCCCTGCATAGGCGGTTACCGCCATGATCGGGATACTGCGCAGCGCGAGATCACCTTTCAACTGCGCGATCAGCTCATAGCCGGTAACATGCGGCAGCTGGATATCAGTGATGATCAGGTCGGGCTGAAAAGCGCGCGCGCGTGCCACGGCTTCGCGCCCGTCGCGGACCCCTTCGGCGACAAATTCATGGGCGCGCAACAGATCGCAGAAAAGTTTGAGGTTCAATTCGTTGTCCTCGACAACCAGCACCCTTTTTGCCACGTCCAGATGATCCTTCCCTCAAGCCCGAAGCGAATAGGCAATGCGCGGCCCTGTGACAAATGAAGACGCAGCGGTGCTGGCACTTGGCGCGCTTGGTTGGGCACTGGCAGTGCCCGATCGGGCCGAACGGCTGCTGGCGCTGACCGGGCTCGATCCGCAGCGATTACGGGCCAGCGCAGGCGATGCAGCGACGCAAGCGGCGATTCTTGGGTTTCTTGAGGGATATGAGCCTGATCTGATCGCCTGCGCCACCGCACTCGCCACCACCCCTGCCGCGCTGGTCCAAGCGCGCCAAGCCTTGGAAGACTAATGAAGCCCTTGCTGATCACTGATTGCGACGAAGTGCTCCTCCACATGGCACGCCATTTTGGCACCTGGCTGGGGGAGGCGCATGCGATCGATTTCAAGCTGGCGCATGGTGACATGGCTACCAGCATGACCCGGCGGGACGGCACGCCGCTCGCGCGCGAGGAAATGTGGACCTATCTCGCCGGTTTCTTCCCGGCGGAAATGGGCCGCCAGACCCTGGTGCCGCATGCGGCCGAATCGATCGCCGCGCTGGCGGAGATTGCTGATATCGTCGTCCTCACCAATTTGCAGGATCATTGCCGCCCGGCGCGGACGGCCCAGCTCGAGTCTTTTGGTATCGTCCACCGAGTCGAGACCAACCAGGGCGGCAAGGGCACCCGGGTGGCCTCGCTGGTTGCCGAATTCGGCAACCCGGTGACCGTTTTTGTCGATGATCTTGCCGTCCACCTCGATTCATGCGCGACGCACGCGCCCCATGTCCACCGGCTGCACATGGTTTCTGAGCCCGATCTTGCGCCGCATGTGCCGCCTGCACCCGCTGCGCACGCCCGGATTGATGACTGGCGGTTGGCAAAGGACTGGATTGCCGCGCGCTTTGCCGCTGCGGTGCCAGCCAACGCTTGACCCGCCGGGCTCTGGCGTGGTTGAGCCTGTCGTCATGACCGATCGAATCGACACCAAACTCGCCGAGCTAGGGCTCGCCCTTCCCGCTGCTGCTGCACCTGTGGCTGCCTATGTGCCGACGGTCGAGGTAGGCGGGTTGCTCCACATATCGGGCCAGCTGCCCTTTGATAATGGGACGCTGATGACCGGCAGGGTCGGCGAAGACCGTGATCTGGCCTTTGCTCAGAAAGCGGCCGAACGTTGTGCGCTGATGCTGGTTGCACAGATCAAGCAAGCGCTGGGTGGTCTGCACCGCGTTGAACGGATCGTGAAGCTGGGCGTCTTCGTGAACAGCGCGGGCGATTTCACTGATCAGGCAAAGGTTGCCAATGGCGCATCCGAATTGATGGTCGCCTTGTTCGGGGAGGCAGGCAAGCATGCGCGCAGCGCCGTGGGCGTCGCGGTTCTGCCGCTGG
>JAIERC010000321.1 GCA_019747165.1 Sphingomonas sp.
TGCGATGGCCAAGGCGTCCGTTGATCGCCCGGCGCAGGCGATATTCGGGCTCCCCCAGCTGCGCGGCGAGCGCTGCAATCGTCAATGTCTCGTCACGATACGCGCGCTGCTCGGCAACATGCGCCTGGACGCGATTGGCAAGCAGGGCGCTGGCGCTGTCGTCGGCCGGTGGGTCGCTCCGTGCCGGTGGCTGGCGACTTAGAAAGATGTCGCTTCGTCTGAAACCAAGCACTGCCGCACAAATGCCACCGGTCACAGCCAGAGTGACCAGGCTGATCGCCAATGACATTGCGGGGGCGGTCCGTTCGATTGATGTCAGATTATTGGCTGCATAGATCAGGTTGATGCCAACGACTGCGCTGCCGGTTGCCCAGACAAAGCCGATACGGACCCGCCGTCGCGCTTCGACAAGATCATTCTCGCGCCCCTGCCAGGCGACCCACAGTCCCGCCAAAGCCAGCCCCAGCCACAGCGCCCGCATCGGCAGGTCGGTTGGCCAGAAATTGCCGCGTTCGGGTGTCCATAGTGCGAAATTGGTAAGCGATAGGACCAGCGTCAAACCGACCAGCGACCAGCTTGCCCAGCCAAAGCGTGCTTCATCGTTGAACCAGCTGCGGACGAACAACCAGAAAAAGCCGGAGATTGATGCTTCACCGATTAACAGCACCACGCTCAACGGCTGATCAAAGGTGGTCAAACCATGCGCTTCGGCGATCACGCTGCAGGCGATGCCGAATATCAGCGCGCTGGCCATCCGCGCCGGCACGGTGTGGCGGTGGTCGCGCAGCAACAATGCCGTGATCAGCGCCAAAAGCGAAAGTGCCCCGCCGCGTGCAACAAGATCGAGTTCGGAAAAGCTCATCGGCTGCTGCTGTCAGAGCCCCGTCATGTGTGCAAGCCAGTCATCAAAAAAGGGCGGGGCAGCCAGGTTGGTGCCCCGCCCAGGCAATCACAGGCCGGATGGTGTTGACAGAAGGCCCTGTGATTCGGTTGCTTCGGGACGGGCAGTCACCCGCACGAAGGTTTCGCGGTAACGGGGGTGCTCGGTCCCCATCAGCCGGTCCCAAAAGGTGAACCAGAAGCCGTAATGATGGTTGAACCCGCCGCTATGGTGCAGATCGTGATGCGTCGTTGCGCTGATCCAACTGGTCAAGGGCGTTGACAGCCACCAACGCGGGTGCAGCTCCAGCCCGGCATGGGCGGTCACGTTTCGGATGATCTGCACGGTCAAAAAGCTGAAGGTGACGATTCCCGGGGTCGGCACAAGAATGAGCCAAAAGGGGAAAAACATCGCGTTCACCAGCGCTTCGGGCAGCGCAAAGCTATAGGCGGTCCACGGCGTCGGCGTGGTCGACAAGTGATGATGCCGGTGGAATGTCTTGAACAACAGCCGGGTGTGCATCGCCCGGTGCGTCCAGTAGAAATAGGCATCGTGCCCCAGCACGATCAGGGCGAACATCATCAGATTATAGGCGAGTGGATGGCCGTCGCCGCCATAGGTCATCCAGCCATTATGTTCTGACCAGTCGATCGGAATCGCCACCAGCAGGTAGATGAAGATCGTCATCAACGAAGAGACGACCTCACGCCGAAAATCTTCGCTGGTTGCGGTGCGCGGCTGAATCTGGCGCGATTTGAAACGGGTTCGCCGCAGCACCCAGATAATGCCCGCCAGCACGCTGGCGGCGATAAAATAGCGTCCAAGTTCATAGGGTAGATAATAGCGTACATCATCGACGACGACGTCGATCAGCGTTTTGGGGGTCATCGTTCATTTGCTCCGGTGATCCGGCGGCTATCAGTCGTGTTGGGGACTGAATCCGCGCATCGTTCGATTCTGGCTGATCAAATTTGAAAAATGCCCAGTAAATGGTCAGCAGCTTGACGGAATCGCGCGCAACTGGCTGTTGGGAGCCTGATCAGGCGCGGTGAACACATGGCCAAGACAACACAGA
>JAIERC010000391.1 GCA_019747165.1 Sphingomonas sp.
TGATCTTCCCCGTTGATTCCCGGCAAGCCAACCCCGATAGCAGTATCATGGCCGATCCCCGGATCATTGATGTCTCTCTCGACGAGCGCACCATCCTTTGGCGCAGCGCCGATATCGAGCAGGAAAGACGCATTGCGATCTTCGATCTGATCGAGGGCAATTATTTTGCCCCGGTGCGTGACTATCCGGATGGCTATGGCGGCCCGTTCAAAATTCAGCTGAGCGTGGAGGAGGGCCGGCTGGCGATCTCGATCTCGCGTGAGGATGGATCACTGCTTGAAACCTATGTCCTTGGGCTGGGTCGCTTCCGCCGTCCGATCAAGGATTATTTCGCGATTTGCGATAGCTATTATCAAGCGATCCGCGCCGCGACGCCACAACAGATCGAAACGATCGATATGGCGCGGCGCGGCATCCATAATGAGGCGGCCGAGCTATTGAAGGAACGGCTGGTGGGCAAGATCGACATTGATTTCGATACCGCACGTCGCCTCTTCACGCTGATCTGCGTGCTGCACATTAAAGGTTGAAGGCGTGCGCCAACGCCTTGTCCATCGGCGCGCCCGCCAGCTTTTGGCCGGCGCCATTCTCGTTGCCCTGACGGCCATTCTGGGGCTGGTATTTGCGATTAGCTGGTCGCCATCGCCGCAATCCTATCGCTTTCAGGGGGTCGATGTCAGCGCCGCGGACGGCACGATTGAATGGCCAGTGCTGCGGGGCGGCGGCGTTTCCTTTGCCTATCTAACCGCGACGATCGGTGCCGATACGCGCGACCCGATGTTTGAGACAAACTGGCGCGAGGTTTATGCTGCCGGGCTCAGGCGGGGGCCGCTGCATGTTTATTCGCTGTGTCGGCTGGCGGCCGATCAGGCCAATAATTTCAATACCACGGTACCTGGCCCACCGGATTCGCTGCCGCCTGCCATTTGGGTGGATTTTGAGGAGGGCTGCGCAGCCCGCCCTGATCGCGCCGTCGTCGTCGGCGAACTACGGCGGTTGCTGACGATGATCGAAACCCATATGCGCAAGCCCGCGCTGATCAAGATATCCCGCCGGTTTGAAAGCGCCTATCAAATTACGGCTGCAATTCCGCGTCCGATCTGGGCGGTTCAGGCCTATTTCCCACCCGACTATACCGCCCGATCGTGGCGGATGTGGCAAGCCAATGCCATGCGCCGAATCGATGGCGCGCCCACTCTCGTTCACTGGAATGTCGTCGCCCCATGACCGATATCGAAACCGGCACCCGATTAATCGCCGCCGCCCGCGTCGCTGCCCGCCATGCCCATGCCCCCTATTCGCGTTTCGGGGTCGGTGCGGCCGTGTTGCTGACCGACGGGTCAATCGTCACCGCCGCCAATTTCGAAAATGCCAGCTATGGCCTCTCGCTCTGCGCCGAAACGGTCGCCCTGGCGACGGCGAGCGCAGCGGGACGGCTGGCGGATGTCATCGCGATTGGCGTCATCGGCGGCGCAATGGATGCCGCGGGAATCGCGCGTGGCGTTGCGCCAGTGGGGCCCTGTGGCCGCTGTCGCCAAGTCATCAACGAAGCAGCGCAGATCGGGAAACGCGACATTGTCGTATGGTGCGGCGCTGCTGAGGGTGACGCCAAGAACCGCTATCTCTTGTCAGAACTCCTCCCCCACGCTTTTGGGCCAGCCGATCTGGGCATTAGATGAGGACAACAAGCACAAGCTAACCGCCCAGCCAGTGGGTTCCGCTGTGGCTTCCCCCTTGCTCCCGCCGCGCTAAGCCGCGAAAGCTGGACCGTCATTTTGCCGGGAGGGTAACCAGATGTCCGTCATGTCCGATCGCTGGATTCGCGAACAGGCGCTCGCCACGGGCATGATCGAGCCGTTCGTCGAATCCCAGAAGCGAGATGGCTCCATTTCCTATGGTCTATCCTCTTACGGCTATGACGCCCGCGTTTCCGATGAGTTCAAGATTTTCACCAATGTCGATTCGGCAATC
>JAIERC010000027.1 GCA_019747165.1 Sphingomonas sp.
CAGCTCTGCCTGCACATTTTGCGCCATGGCCAGCATGTCTTCGATACCCTTCATCGCCCGTTCCTCATGTCACGCTCTGCTGTTTCAATGCCCATTCGACCACTTCAGCCGCAGGAAAAGCTTCCATCGCCGCCTTCACGATGGGCGTGCCCCGTACCCAGTCCAACTCCGCCGCACGCGCGTTTGCCTGTGCTTCGCGGACGCTGGGGGCACCCGGGGTATCCTCGGTCGTGATCCGCCAGCTCTTGCCAGTCAACCGGCGCAGCACATCCGCGAGTTCGCCCGGTATGTCTGCAGGGAATGGCTTTGCGGAGCTGAGCACGATATCCGGCGGCGCGAACCGAACGACCCTGGCGGTGAGCCGGAGCTTTTCCGCCAGCCCCATTTCCCGCGCTGTATCGAGCAGGCCAAGCACCGCATCAAAATCAGTCGGCCATTCGCCATGCTCACCGGGCCGGATAGCGCCCGCCATGGACGGCGATGTTGCCGCCGCAGGGGAGGCGCTTGCCTGCACTTGCGCTACCGGTGGCAAGCCTGAATCGCCGGCAAATCGCCGCGCCAATTCTCCGGGGTCAGGCAGGCTGGCGGCGTGGATCACCCGCAACAACGCCATTTCGCAAGCCTCGATCGGCAACGCCGCCCGCGCCACTTCGTCATGGCCCTTCAACAGCAACTGCCAAAGCCGGTGTAATGATGCGAATGACAGTGCCGTTGCCCAGCCGGCAAGTGCTGCGCGTTCTTCAACCGACTGCGCCGAATCAGGCTCGGTCCCCAGCTTTGTGAGCGTGACGGCGTGTACCGATTCGAGCAGGGCGCGCAGCACGCCCTGCGGATCGACCCCCAAATCATATTGCCGACGCAGCGCGGCCAACGCGCCCGGCCCGTCGCCGGCCAGCACCAGCCCGAGCAGATCGCGAATGGCACCGCGATCGGAAAGGCCCAGCATCTCGCGGACCGCATCGGCCCGAACACCGCCGCCTTCCAGCCCGGCATGGGCAATCGCCTGATCAAGGATCGATAGCCCGTCGCGAGCCGATCCTTCGGCAGCGCGCGCGATCAGCGCCAGCGCCTCGGGCTCGGCCTCTACCCCCTCGGCTTCCACCACATAAGCGAAATGCGCTGCCAGCTTCTCGCTGGTAATCCGCCGTAGATCAAAGCGCTGGCAGCGCGACAGAACCGTTACCGGCACCTTGTTCACCTCGGTCGTCGCGAACAGGAACTTCACATGCGGGGGTGGCTCTTCCAGCGTCTTGAGGAGCGCGTTGAACGCGTTCTTCGACAGCATATGGACTTCGTCGATGATGTAGATCTTGTAGCGCGCCGATACCGCCGAATAACGCGATGCATCGATGATCTCGCGGACGTCATCCACCCCGGTATGGCTGGCGGCGTCCATTTCGATCACATCGATATGCCGCCCCTCGGCGATCGCCCGACAGGGTTCGCACACGCCGCAAGGGTCGATCGTTGGCCCGCCCTCACCGTCGGGGCCGATGCAGTTGAGCGCCTTGGCGATCAGCCGGGCGGTCGATGTCTTGCCCACCCCGCGCACACCAGTGAGCAGAAACGCATGCGCGAGCCGACCGCGCTTGATCGCATTGCCCAGCGTAGTGACCATGGCATCCTGCCCGATCAGCTGATCAAAATTCTGCGGGCGATATTTGCGCGCAAGCACGCGGTACGCCTCGGCCTTTGCGGGCTGGGGCGGTTCGCCAAGATCAAGGAAGGAGTCGGCCATCGCCATCTATCTAGGGGCAGGTGGCGCGGATGTCGAAGGGGTGTGGTGGTTAGTTTTGTGTTGGGGAAGCGACCCTGGGGCGCCGCGGCAAAGCCGCGTCGTCGAACGGGCTTTGCCCGCCGGCCGCGCTTGCCAGCGTGGGCGATGTTATCGCGCTCTCGCTGGCTGCGCGGTGGGAGCCGGGACGACCCGCAGCGAAATCGTTGTGGCTGCTGCCTTCCGGCCCTGACCAGG